>CAYVLI010000043.1:0-11965 GCA_964452105.1 uncultured Nitrospinota bacterium | reverse complement strand
TGACTAAATCCAGGATGGACGCCCACGACCGCGGCATCCGATATGTGGCCAAAAAACTGCGCGATGCCGGCATGGAGGTGATTTTTACGCGCTACGGGCTGCCCGAGGAGATAGTGAGTGTAGCCATTCAGGAAGCTGCAGACGTCATAGGGGTGAGCTGCTCCACGGGAGGCCACATCTATGTCGCCGAGAGAATCCAGCACAGCTTTGATGAAAAGGAAATAAAGGATATCAAAGTTATCTTCGGGGGCGTCATACCCGACCTGGATGTACCCCGGATGAAGGAGAAAGGTGTCGCCGCCGTCTTCGGACCGGGTTCATCTTTTCAAAAGATAATCGATGCAGTCACCGGCTCGGAAGCTCCTGACAGAACATCCGGCTGAGGAGAAAGCGCACTTACAGTCATTTTATTTATAAAGTCGATAACCCTCAGGACTTTAGACTATATGTGAGTCCCGGAGAAGTCGCCTCACCGGCTGCCGAGGATTGTGTAATGCCCAGCTTTCCCTGGTAAGCTGTCATACTGAGCGTAGCGAGCATCTCGTGAAAGATATAGACAGTAGCAAGATAAGAGAGATTCTTCGCTGTGCTAATAATGACAGCAACCGCACTTTGAGCGGACTGGACATGCCCGTGCAGGACTTTCTTAGGGCTCACGATATATTGTAGCAGATATTTCCCCATGCCCGGTATCCCCGTCGAGAGACAACCCGGTGATAGCTGGATATAGAACAGTTATCCTAACCAGCAAACTTTTTCATTGACTTTTATAAAATCCCTGATTATGCTCTACTTACTTACCGTTAGGTAAATAACCGCTGTCGTAAATTCACCTGCCGGCAAGCAGACGAGAACGGAGCATTACTGAATAGAGCGATTCAGGAATACCTGCCAGGTTGGATGCATGGTTATGGAGCGTTCGGCTCAAATTCCACTGCACGAGAAACCCATCTACAAGTGGCTGGTAACAACTGGTGTCATCATGGGTACGTTCATCTATGCCATGGACGTGGCCATAGTGAACGTCGCCCTTCCCCACATAATGGCCAACTTCGGTATGAACCTGGACAAAGGTCAGTGGGTAGCGACAGCCTATATGCTCACCATGGCTATTATGATGCCTTCGACAGGCTGGCTGGGAGCCAAACTGGGCCACCGCACCCTGTACGCAGTCTCGCTGGCCGTCTTCACCACATCTTCCATCCTTTGCGGCCTTTCCTGGAGCGGCAATTCGATTATAGTATTCAGGGCCATTCAGGGGTTGGGCGGTGGAGCGATTCTGCCCATCGCTATGGTCATTTTCTACGATGTGTTCCCCGAAGAGCAGCGGGGTCTGGCCATGGGTATATTCGCCCTCGGCTCTATCATGGGGCCTGCCCTGGGGCCGGTTGTCGGAGGCTACCTTACGGATGAGATCAACTGGCGGCTCATCTTTTTCATAAACGTTCCCTTCGGCGTGACAGGGCTGCTGATGACTCTGCTGATAATGAAAGAAACCAGGCCGCCGGTCAGTCGCAGGCTCGATATTCCGGGCTTGATATTCTTATCTCTCAGCCTGGGCAGTCTCCTCATACTGCTCAGCAAAGGCCATCAGGAAAGCTGGTTGAGATCGGATTATATACGAAACCTGTTCATAATCTTCGCAGGCTCGTTGGCCGCCTTCATCGTAACCGAAATCAAGACCAAGCAGCCCTTCGTAGAGATTCAGTTGTTCAAAAATTTCATGTACAGCAATGCCACCATTCTATCTGCGGTGCTGGGCATAGGCTATTATGGATCGGCCTATATCGTGCCCATTTATCTCCAGAAGATGCTTCCATACACGGCCTTCAGGGCAGGGATCATCATGCTGCCTGGCGCCCTGCTGTTCGGCGCTTTCCTTTTCACAACCGGAGTGCTTACAGGGAAGGTAAGCCCGCGGCTCATGGTGATAACCGGTATTCTGGTGTTCAGCACGGGTATCTACTGGCTCTCCTATGTCTCTTTACAGACGACGGAATCCACCATCGTATGGATGCTCAATCTCAGGGGTATCGGCCTCGGCCTTATTTTCACTCCCCTCATGACCCTGGCGCTCTTCTCACTGCCGGTGGAACAGGTCTCGATGGGGTCCGGCCTCTTCAACGTGACACGCTACATAGGAGGCATGTTCGGCATCGCAGTCATAAGCACGCTGGTTGAACGTAGAGAGCTCATACATGTAGCCACCTACTCCGAACATCAGACATACAGTTCGCTGGCCACTTCCACCTTTCTGCACCACGGCGAAGCACTTTTCAGGAGCATGGGAGACACCATAGGAACGGCCGGGCTCAAATCCCTGGCGCTTCTGAACAAGATGGTGGTGGCCGAGAGCCTTCTTGCAGCTTTCAGTGACGTCTATCTGATACTGGGCCTGATTTCACTGTCCTGCATCATCCCTGCACTCATGCTGAGGGCGAAGAAAGTCGCCGCAGACTGATTAAAGGCATCAAATTAATGGCCTTAAACCCGTTAAGAGGAGGGACGCATGATGTCCGAAGAGGAAGGATACGGAAAAGTTTACAAGGACTACAGCGGCCTTTGCGAGTTTAAGAAGATGAGCCGGCGCAAAATGGTATGGCCCGACCGCCGCAAAAAGTTCAGCAAAGAAGGGAATTCCTACTTGTGCCGCCCCATGTCAAACGACGAGATAGAAATGGTATGTGATTTATACAGGATGGGCGTCCCCGAGTACCAGGGCACAAATTTCCATTTTCTGCACAGTCCCAAAGCCATGCGGGAAATGATAGGGGACGGCGATACCTTCATGAAAAAGGACTGGTTCATCTACGTCGCCGAGGATGTCGCTTCGGGCGCATTGTGCGCAGGCTGCGCCATCAGAGCGGACAGATTGAATATGACCATCTGGGGCGAGGTGAGCGTTATAGACCCCCATTACAGGAAGAGAGGTCTGTTCAGCGATTTCCTGGCCTACATGAACGAAGTGTTCCCCCTCACCGGCGCCGAGTACGGATTGTGCTCGGTGACAACTTTCAACACCATATCCCAGCATATAATGGAGCAGCACGGTTGGAAAGTTTGCGGGTTATTCCGCGGGGGATACATCATGAGCCACGGTGGAGACGACTACTACAGGCACCCGGTCATAATCATAGAGAAGTTCTTCAACGACGGCGAAAAAGTCACCGCTAAAGAAATGGACCTGACCTCGAGATCGCGCTATATCCTTAATGCCATTAAGTCACAGGAATAAGAGTTGCCATGCTCAGCCTGCAGTTCACCTCTACAGTTCCACCCAGTATTTTATTTTGACACTTACTCGATGACGGCGATGACCCTGGCGGGGGCTCCGCCCTCCCTGTATATCTTCACCGGCAGAGCGAAAAGCTGAACCTTGCGGCCGAGCAGCTTATCCAGGTTGGTCACGTTCTCGATTAAGGGTATCCCATTTCCCAGCAGTATCCTGTGCACCGGATGGCTCTCCGGCGATGGTTTCGCTCCTCCAAGAGTCGTGTCCACGCTTGAATCGAGGGCCAGGGCTTCGATGCCGCTCTCCACAAGCCAGCGGGCTGCATCTATACTTAGGTATGGATTGTCCAGGTAATATCTTTCGGTGTGGTAGGCTTTATCCAGCCATCCAGTGTATAGAATTATGATGACTCCTTTAAGGGTGTCCCTCCCAGGGATATTCGCCTCGATATGTTCCGGGCTGAGGGCCGTTCTCCTTCCTGCCACACCCCTTAAATCCGCCACCAGAGCAGGTCCCACCACCTTCTCCAGCGGCAGTTCGTCTATGGTAATGCCGTCGGAACAGAAATGATATGGGGCATCCACGTGCGTCCCTGTATGCAGGCTGAAGGATGCGCGCGCGTTCGAAAGGTAATGCTCCTCGTGGGTGTTGATGGGCTCAAACGTGGGGGGTTCATGCCCCTTCACCATGGCTGCGCCGGGCTCCCCCAGCGCCACTGATAAATCTACGATCTCCATGCTCCCTCCATCCCTCGAATCAAAAAGAAGCTTTGTAGCAAGAGACATTTTTCACCACCGTCTCATGGATAATGATAACAGAACCGAAGAGAGAATCCACTCGGAAAACGGATCATTTCCATTAAACGCAAGGCTTGCTAATGCCTCTGCAGGTATTTGCCGATATAAACAGAGAACCATTAATATTCAGCAGAATCACCTCAGCAACCATAAATGGGGCCTCGACTATGACAGCTGACGAAATGAAATATCATTCACCATCGATTTTTCACACTATGCTCGGAACCATGCTCGGTCAACTGGACCGTACTGAAGACGCTATTACGGAATATGCAAAAGCCATCGAGCTGGATTCATGCTGTGTGGAAGCCTATCTCAACTGGGGAGCCCTGCTCGAGAATTCTGGAAAGACGATTGAAGCAAAAGAAAAGTATATGGCCGCTCTGGAGGTGGAGCCGGACAATCCGGTTATAAAAGCACTGCTGGTATCGGTCCAAGCTGACCTACAGGAAGATGATTCCCTCCTAAAATAATTAAGATTTGCCGCCCGCCCGTTCTTACTTTACTGGAACTGATTCATGGTAGTGTATTATCTTCCATTTACCGCCTCTTTTTCGCAACACCAGTGTGCTTCTTCCATCCCCCGCTCCGGCTGTACCGTCCCATTTGTACTCGAAGTGCCATAGGAACGCCGCATAGGCAACGTCCCCGAGCGAGTCAACTTTGATCTTGTTGATTGTCAGCTTAACACTGGTAAGATGGTCAACAGCTTCCTTGAAGTAAGCCCTTACCCCACCCCCGCCGCCGACCCTCATCATCTCCGCAGGGTAGTACTCCATGTCGTATCCGAGATCGAAGAGTCTCTCCAAACTTGCCAGATCAAGCTTTTCCCAAGCCGCCTTCAGTTCATTTACCATGGCGACGATTTCAGCATCGGCAGCCTCTGCGCGTGCTTGCACAACGTTCCAGGAAACGCCGATGATGCTTAATGCACATACCAGAAATACCGCCCTTACGGTTAGTCCCAAATAACTTTTTGAAAGCATAACAGTCCTCTTTCCCCTCTTTAATCAACAGGGTTTTGGCCCGTTGTCCGGGATTGGAATAAAATTAGAATGCACCATGCCGGCGTGAGGTTAGCAGTGTAGCAAAAAAATGCCATTGAAAACAACTTAGGAGGTTACATGGAGGAACAAAATGCTATACTAATTCCTCATCTCGTCGCCCTGGAATGGACGGAGGCGGAAGGGAAATAGCGGGCAGCGCTCAAAAGGGTCAATTGATAAACCGACTGATGCATCCTCATGGTCGCTTTGAAAATTACAAAAACCGAAGAAAGCAAAATTTTTTACGGTTGGGTGGTAGTCATCGCCTCCTTCGTAATCGTGGCTATCGGGATGGGATTGGTTTTTTCGTTCGGTGTCTTCCTTAAACCACTCCAGGAACATTTCTCTTTGGGCAGGGCTTCGCTATCATTCGCATCATCGATCAACTGGATTCTTCTGGGCGTCTTCTCCCTCGTGTTCGGTTTCCTTTCAGATAAGATAGGAACGAGAAAAGTCGTATTCGCAGGCGGGCTGGTTTACGGGGCCGGCCTCCTCCTCACAAGCATGGTTCATGAATTATGGCAGCTTTACATAACCTTCGGAGTGATGACAGGTATAGGCACGGGGGCCTTCTATGTCCCTCTCACCTCCCTCGCTGCAAAGTGGTTCGACAAGAGAAGAGGGGTGGCGGTGGCCGCCGTGACTTCAGGCGGCGGATTGGGCGTACTGATATTTTCACCTTTCAGCCGATTCTTCATCGACATCGCAGGGTTGCAAACAACCTACATAATACTCGGACTAATAGTTTTGGGAGTAGTCTTACCCCTGTCCGGGTTGCTCCTGGAAGCGCCCCGCGCTGCAGAGATAAACACTCCTTCCCATGAGGAATTATCGAGGCGCAAGGGGGGCGTTGAAACCCAACCTGTCTTTCCTTCGGGTCTAAATGTCAACTCCAGCATCAAAACCTTCTCTTTCTGGGGACTCACTCTAACCCATTTTCTATGCTGCACGGCTCATTCCGGCCCCATCTTTCACCTCGTGGCCTTCGCCACCGACACGGGAATCCCCAAAATGACCGCGGCGGCGGTATTTGGTATAATGGGGATATCCAGTACTGTTGGCCGGATTGGCGGTGGACACATTGCGGATAAAACCGGCTCTAAACGGGCTCTCAGCATTTTCCTGTTATTCCAGGCCGGGATGATATTCTCGTTCCTGTTCGCGCGGGAGGCATGGAGTTTCTATGCGTCGGGCATATTTTTCGGCCTGGCTTACGGCGGCATCATGCCCATGTATGCCCTCATAGCCAGGGAATACTTCGGCCCTGCCATCATGGGGACCATTTACGGGAGCGTCTTTCTGGTCTCTTCCATGGGAATGGGCATGGGCTCTTACCTGGGTGGACTATTTTTCGATATGATGGGCAATTATACCTGGCTTTATATCGCCGCCTCTTTAATAGCTTCTTCTGCGTTCATCATGTCTTATACACTGAAACCACCGGGGCGCAAACTATGGCATGAACGGCTGGTGGGAGAAGTCTCTTCCGCCTGATTTTTTGGGAAACATTCACAGAAGATTACCAGAGAAAAAGTCAACGAGATGAGCCGATTGATTGCATTGAACTGCATCTTAGCATCATAATGAAGATATGTCGGAGTTAACTGAACTTAAGAAAGACATAATTTTCATCCGGCGCGATTGGATGAACAGCAACAGCCTTCTCATAAAGGGCAGGGAGAATATCTTCATAGATACAGGATATATAAGCAGCATCCCCCAAACGCTCTCATTGCTGGGGGAGTGCGGTGTAATGCCTGAAAGCATCAGCATGGTCATAAATACCCACTTCCATTCAGACCACGTGGGAGCGAACCTCATCATTCAGGAAATGTCGGGCGCCGTCATAGCTGCCAGCGAGATCGAAGCCAACTGCGTCAACGTGGGGGACCGGTGGATCAACTGGCTGGACTTTTTCGGCCAGGAAGCGCCCGCATACCACATCAGCAAGGTGCTCAGTGACGGGGAGTTGCTGCTTCTGGGTCCTTACGAGTTCAGAGTCATAGGCACGCCTGGCCACTCGCCCGGCGGTATCTCCTTCTATTGCGAGGAGTTAGAGATCCTCGTTTCGGGGGACGCTCTCTGGGAAAGGGACTTCGGCCCGGTAAACCTCGTCGTGAACGGGCCTGAAGCGCTGCTCCAGGCCAGACAAAGCCTGAACAGGCTGGCGAAGCTTAAAGTGGAAGTATGTCTGCCGGGGCACGGTGGACCAATCAACAACCACGAAAAGAATACAGAACACTGCCTGCGTAAGATCGATAAAATGATGGACAATCCTGATGCGGTGGCCATGCATATCATAACCCGTGTCCTCACTTTCCAGATAATGAAGGAAGGGGGCATACCCAGAAACCGGATGTGCGCCTATCTCATGGAGAAGGGATGGCTGCAAATGTTCAACGAGAAATACTTCCATGCGGAACTGAACGAATTGATTAAAAATATTATGAGCAGGCTCATGAAGAGTGGTGCTTTGAAAATAGAAGAAGGCGTTATCAAAGCGTAATAACAAATGCGTAAAGGGCTCATCGGTCAGATGGCATGACGACAGATTAATAAACTCATTTCATTCAGGAGGAGAGGGCAATGAGGTTCGTCATAGAAGGAGCAGGAGCAATAGGAGGCGTTATCGGAGCCAAGATGGCCCTTGCCGGTTTCAACGTAATCATGGTGGGGAGGTCCCCCCATATTGACATCATCCGGAGGGACGGGCTGGCGCTGAAGGGCCTCTTTGGAAACGAAACCGTTCCCATCCCGGCCGCCAAAGAGCCGGAGATGGTGAACTATCTGCCCGGGGACATCCTGTTCATGACCACCAAAACTCATGATACGGGGGCAATGGTGGACAGCATTAGAGAGCTCGTGGACCCGGACACCCCGGTATTCTGTTTGCAAAACGGAGTGCGGAACGAAGAGATAGTATCTCAATATTTCAATAACGTTTATGGAGTCACCCTGCTCTTCAACGGGGTGTTCATAAAGGATGGAGAAGTGAGCGTCCCCCTGGGAGGCGGAATAGCAGTAGGTAGATACCCAGAGGGGCTCGACCAGACAGCGGAGGAAGTAGCACAAGCCCTTCGTGATTCGGGATTTCAGGTGGACCTGCACCCCCAGGTCATGAAGACCAAATGGCTCAAGCTGCTCATGAACTGCCGCAACGCCGTTTTCGCCATAACCAACGAGCCGGGGCAGTTAGTGGCCACCTCGACTCCTTTGCGGGAGATACTGGCCGACCTCACCGAGGAAGCGCTTGCCGTTATTAAAGAGGCGGGCATTATAATAGAGCCTTTCAAGGGACAGAAGCCCATAGAGGAACAGATTCGCAAGCTAAGGGCCAGTCAGAATATTTTCAGCGATAGGGGGATAAGCAAGGACGACCCTATTCGACCTTCCACCTGGCAGGATATATACTTAAAAAGAGGCAAGGCGGAAGTTCCTTACTTCAACGGGGAGATCATCAGGTTAGGCGAGAAGTCAGGGATGGAGACGCCCATCAATCGGAAGCTGCATGACCTGGTAATGGAGATGGCAGCCCAAAGGGAATCTCCAGGCAAATATACCGTAGAAGAACTGCAAAAAATTCTGACGGGCTGAAGATAAGGCCCCTACTGGAAAATTTTGCGCTTAATCGATAGCCGCTTGTTTCCACAACTCACAGTCAGGGAGAAAACAGCATGGGTGAAATAGTCCACGTCTCTAAATCAAAAATCTACAAGGATAAAGGAACGGTGCGCCGCGCCTACATCGAAAACTTCGATGAACCCTTCTATTATGGTGTCCACGGCGGGATAAAAGACTTTTACAAGGTGGAGCCGGAGGTGGAGTACCCGGCTACGCTGGACCACATAGTGGCCGCAGTGGCGGGGTGACTGACCGGGACATTAGGAGGCGCGCTGGAAGCGCGCGGGATACCCAGCCAACCGGATAAGCTCCACTCAGACGTCGAAGGATACATCGAGAACGTGGAAGGCAAACCGGTCATCACCAGAATAAAAGTCCTTTATCATATCAAAGTCCCCCAAGGCAAAAAAGAAGAAGCCGAGAGGATGATCTCGGTGCACGAGAAGGGATGTCCGGCGGCCCTGAGCGTCAAGCGAGGCATAGAGATAGAATACTCCGGCGACATCGAGGAGGAATGAAAAACCTCTAAATAACAGGGATAAATAAAACAAAAATAATAGATGCCTCGGGAGAGCGCTGAAAACTGCATGGTTAACAGGGGCGGCATCCTGCCGCCCTGCCCAGGATACGGATTGGAGTTTCGCCTCGGTGCTCTTAACAGATGCGACCGAAATAGTACTTTTTAAATGTCCACCTCTGATGGACGCCATGTCTATCGCCCGGCATATACAATGAAAATAATAACACGCTTTACCTCGATGGGGCCCGTGAAGTTGCCAAAAGGATAGCGGTAACGAGCACATTTGAATCCGTCTCCCTCAAGCCATAGCTACCTCTCTTTAAACATTGGATGAATCTTTTTGCCAGCTCATCCGAGTTTGACAAAAAAACGCCTGTTTTTTGGCAAGCTCGAAGCAAGTTTAACTGTTTCCGTAACCATCAAATCATGATATTACCGTTCAGATTGTTCGAGTATCACCTAAAAAAATATTTAAAAAATCCTTTGCAGGCATTATATTTGCTTGATAATCTATTAGCTGATGAAATTAACTCACTCCTCTGGGAATCCTTATCGAGCAAAACAGGCATGGTTTGATCTGCACGATGCATATCGGTAGTTCAGGTTGATTTTTAGCGTCTTTGGAAATGATAAAAACATATATTATCGCTTGTTTTACAAAGAGATAACAATCCTGGCCGTTGAAGACTAATAGTGGAAATGAGAACAAAAATGTTGTATTGATGTTGTACGATTTAACAAAGCGAAAGGTAATTTTATAGTATCTCCTCATCTTGGATTGGGGAGTTGGGTTGAGCTATGCAGAGCCTTAAAGCTCTCCGAACGCCAGGAGTGAAAGAGCTTAATCCTATGCTCGTAATCAGGAGCCTTTATTCGCCAGAACAGGAAACAGGGTACGAACCTATCCCCGCATCTCGACATCGCGCTTCAATGTCAAGCTTCCGGAGGGGCTTAATATTTAATGGAACGAAAAAGGAAACAGAATTACCATGGAATAATTGATAGCGCCCCGCCCGTGAAGGCCCTACCTGATTCGAAGGAGTAGATATGGACAAGGGTAAGAGCTACCGCCAGGATTTACAGGCTCTATTGGTAAGCCTTGGGCTGATTTTATTGATTTTTGCATCCTATCATTTCATTGAAAACAGGTGGATTTTCGCTTCGGATCCTGAAGTCGTCAACATACTTCACTTGCTTAAAACTTCCTTTTTGCTCTTCATCCTCCTGAGTTTTACAGCCTGGTTTATATTCAGACGCCAGGTACCGGTCTTCCCGGTGGATTTCACGGACGCTGCTGAGCTTTTAATCGGGGAATCTAATAGAAATGCCCGCCTTCGCCAACACGCGCTCTGGTTCATAAATTTTAGATGGCTTGCGGTGATAGTTTCTGCATCCCTTGCTATCGTCGCAACCCACCTTACACAATTTCTGCGCCCGGAGACGCACATCCCTCTTTTCATTTTAGTAGGCGTCCTTGCGCTCACGAATATAATATTTACCTTCTGGGCACGTAGCAGCCGCAGTCCTTACTCCTGCATTATAGTTCAGGTATTTTCCGATCTGGTAATATTGACGGGATTTCTGCATTACTCGGGGGGAATAGAAAATCCCCTCTTCCTGATTTACAGTTTCCATGTAATCATAGCAGGTATTTTACTACCCAAACGCTCGGCCTATATCATGGCTGTTGCGGCATGCGCTCTTTTCGCTTTTCTGACTCTTGGAGAGTACTTTCAAATAATAGCGCATTACAGTCATGCGGGAGAAGGAGCGCATGCTTCCTACGACCCTTATTTTGTAACCGGCCGCGTTATCCCTTTCGCTGGAGTATTAATTTGTATAGCTTATCTCACCTCCCTGGTAATGGACTATGTGCGCAAGAACGAAGAGCGCCTGGTGCATATGGCTGGAGTGGCTTCGGCAGAGCGCCAGAAGCTGGACACCGTAGTCAATGCCGTAGGAGGGGGCCTGTTGCTGCTCGACCAAAGCCTCCATGTGCTCTGGTTCAATAAAAGGTACAAGGAGTTGTTCAGCCCTGAAAACCAGATTCTGGGCCATAGCTGCAAATTGAGCGGATATAAGAGCGGTAAAAGAGGCAATTGCCCGACCTGTATTTCCGCCAGAGTGTTAGAAGATGGCTCAACGACTGAGGAGGAGCGGGAGATTATCACTCCGGAACAAGGGAGACGGTTTTACCATATTACGGCTTCTCCCATAATTGATGAAAATGGAGAAATCACTCGCGTGGTAGAGCTCATTCAAGATATCACGGTCAGGAGGTCGATGGAAATGGAGCTTTTTCAAGCGCAGACGAACTTGATGAAAGCCGAGCGGCTGGCAGCGATGGGCGAACTTGCCGCAGAGGTAACCCATGAGGTGAGGACTCCTCTCAATGCCCTTTCCATTAATCTGCAATTATTGAAGAGAGAGTTAAAGAAAGAAAACAGCGACGATGACCAGATGCTCTGGAACCTGGTCGGGATACTGGAAAACGAGATAAAAAGAATAAACAACGTGGTAGAAGAATTCATCAGGTTCTGCCGGGTACCCCCGCTCAATCTCAGGGAATGGGATGTCATGGATATCGTCTCCGATGTGCTGCAACTCCTCAGCGAACAAGCCTCTCAGGAGGGGATAACAATCGAAGTAGTCCAGGAAAATACCCAGCCGCTTATTACGTTTTTGGATGTGGATCAAATGCGTCAGGTGCTTCTTAATCTCATAACTAATGCCATTCGAGCCACGCGCC
>CAYVLI010000042.1:7058-11975 GCA_964452105.1 uncultured Nitrospinota bacterium | reverse complement strand
GATTTCTTCGAAGAGGTGGCCAAGTTCCGCTCGGCGAGGCGCTTGTGGGCCAGGATGCTCAAAGAGGAGTTCAATGCGCAGAATCCCAGGTCCATGCAGTTCCGTTATCATGTGAACACGGCGGGATGCTCGCTGGAGCGCCAGCAGCCGCTCAATAACATAATACGCGTTGCCTACGAAGCCATGGCCGCGGTGATGGGCGGCGCCCAGTCGCTGCAGACCGCTTCCTATGATGAAGCCATTTGTCTGCCCACCGAGCAGGCCCAGATGCTGGCGCTGAACACTCAGCACATATTAGCCCACGAGGCGGGCATGGCTAATGTGGTGGACCCCCTGGGCGGCTCATACTACGTGGAGTCCCTCACCAACAGGATGGAAGAGGAGATCAGGGCGGTTGTCGATGCGATAGAAGACAGGGGAGGAATACTTGAAGCCCTGAAGAGTGGATACATAACTTCCGAGGTCGAGAACTCTGCGTTCAAGTATCAGAGCGAAGTGGAGAATAAAGAGCGAGTCGTAGTGGGCGTGAACGAGTTCACCGTGGATGAGGACAAGGACCACGACATAGACCTGCACAAGATAGACACGGAGATAGTCGAAGCGCACGTACAGCGTCTCGTGGAGCATAAAAAGAACCGGGATAGAGACAATACGGCCAGGGCGCTTGAAAAGCTGCACAACGTTACCGCCAGGACCGATGACAACATAATCTATCCGATTATCGAAGCCATCAACGAAGGCGCGAGCCTCGGGGAGATTACCGGCGTTGTGCGAATGGCGCACGAGCTGTCTTTCGACCCCATGGAGATGGTGGAATATCCTTTTTAGAATGAAGATGACAGAGGCCCGCCTGTTGCACGGCGGGCCTTGTTGCGTCTGCATCTATTCTAATAAATAATGCATACAGGCCATAAACAGAGCATTTTGTAATTTGTAAGATGATTTGGTTTGCTGTACGCCAAAATAGAACCTTCATCCTGGATTATCAATCATGGACGTATTCCTCTTACATGCCGTTCGCGAAGAGCTGGCTCGGCGGCTCATCGACGCCCGCCTGACGGGAGTCCACCAGATCGATGCGCGCCGGTTCGTCCTGACCTTTCGATGTTCAAACCAGAGCTGTTACCTACTCCTCTGCCCGGATCCGTCACGGCCGCGTCTGCATCTTGCGAGCGATAAAGGAAATGCCAGAGCGCCGGAACACTTTTGTACCCTCCTCAAGAACAGGCTCACGGGGGCGTTGCTGGACGACGTTGAGCAGGAGGGGATGGAGCGTGTGCTATTGATGCGTTTCAAGAGGCGAGATGAGCTCGGCCGCATACATCGCTTCATGCTGGCGGCGGAGATGATTCCCCGCGTTCCCAACCTGATACTGGTAGATGGGGAAGGGGTCGTCATAGACGCCTTGAGGAGAACCGAGCACATCATCGACGGCCGGAGAAACCTTAATCCCGGCATAGGCTATTCCTACCCGCCTCCTCAAACGAAGGCAGACCCCCTGGCTGCGGAGAGGGAAAGCGTTGAAAAGCTTTTTTCTGACAGGGTTTCCACGAACGAAATAGCTAAAAAGCTTCTCGATTCGTTTGCCGGTTTGAGCCCGCTGATGGCCAGGGAGCTGGGAGTCAGGGTCAACATAGGGGCGGGGCAGGCACAGCCGGACCCTGCCGCGGTATGGGAAGAATTCCGCCAGGTGATGGATTGCTACAGGGAAGACGGTTTCCATCCCACCGTTTACTTCGATAAGGACGGCCTGATTCCCCTCGCGGCGACTCCGTTTCCATTCGTCTTATACCGGGAACATAGAGCCGAACATTTCGAATCCCCCAGCCAGACCCTGGAATATTACCATTCCCGCAGAGGGAAATCACTGGAGGAAGAAAACCGTAGAAGAGAGTTGAGCGCCTTATGCAGCAGCCTGCTCAAAAAGCTTTCCTCACGCCGTCGCGCGCTCCAGACGGATTTGGAGGAAGCGCAGCGGGCGGAAGAATTCAAGCGCAAAGGAGCCCTCATCTTAACGAATATGCGTTCCATCAGGAAAGGTGCTGAAAGCGAAACCCTCACAGACCCTTATGAAGAAGTTCAGGAAAAAGTTATGGTCGAACTGGACCCTTCGCTGGATGCCTCCGCAAACGCCCAGCGCTATTTCAAGCGCTACACAAAGCTTAAGAAGAAGGGCCAGATCGCCGGTAAGAGGCTGAAAGATACAGACGAACTTATTTCGAGGTTAACCAGGTTGAATGCTGATATGAGAAAGGGCGGCGACGCCCGAAAAACTAAAGACTGCCTTATCGAAATGGGCCTCCTCTGGCCGGAAGCCGAAAGTGCACCTGAAGAGGTCAAGAGCAAAGCGGTGCCCGGTGGAATTGTGAGGCATGTTACACCGGATGGATGGGAAATACTGGTGGGGAAGAACAGCAGAGCCAACGATTACCTAACCACCAGGGTAGCGGGCCGCAATGACCTCTGGCTGCACGTTCGCGGCCAGCCCGGCGCACACGTGGTTATCAGGAAAACGTCGGCAAAAGCCGAGATACCCGCGCACATAATAGAGAAGGCGGCGCTATTGGCGGCCCTCAACAGCAAAGCGAGAAATGCCTCAAAAGCCACGGTGGACTATGTCCTGAGAAAGCATGTCAGCAAGCCTAAAGGCGCCCCGCCAGGCACGGTCACCATTAAGAGGTCCAGGTCCATAACCGTTTCGCTGCGCGACGCCAATGGTTCAGGGTGAACTAAAATTGCTTGCCCGGGACCGCCTTTTCTATGGACGGGAAAACTTTTGCCGGAGGGGCGAAAGCCTTTGACATTTAGGTTGGTTCTGTTATGCTGAACAAAGAGTTCTCTTGCTTTTAAACGGAAGAGGAGAAAAGCTGTAATAAAGGCGCCTCATACTCGTTCGGTCTTCGTAACAGAAATAGATTATCAAGTCATGGGACTTCTTTCTTTTTAAACTTTTCCCAATCGGAGGAGCGATAGCTTATGGAGTGGGACGATCTCAAAAGAAGCGGCGGTGGTTTCGGCGACGAGCCGGAGTTCCGAATGCCCGAAATCAGGTTCCCCAAGTTAAAGCGATCCACTGTCTGGTGGCTGGTGATAGTGATTATAGCAATATGGGTAGCCACGGGCATATACCTGGTGGGCCCGGACCAGAAAGGGATGGTGCTGCGTTTCGGAAAGCTTATTGCGGCCAAGGGCCCGGGACCTCACTGGCATATTCCCTGGCCGGTGGATAGCGTGGAAAAACCGAAAGTAACGGAGGTAAAAAGAATCGAGGTGGGTTTCCGCACGATTGATCCCGGCCCGCCCGCCCGCTACCGCTCTGTGCCCGCAGAGTCTCTCATGCTTACGGGTGATGAGAACATCGTGGACATCGACATGATAGTCCAGTACCAGATAGTCGATCCCGAAAAATTTCTTTTCAAGGTAAGAGATCCACGTTTTCTGCAGAGGTCTCTTGAAGGCACCATGATGGATGCCTCCGAGGCGGCGCTGAGACAGGTCGTGGGCAGCAGAAATATCGATGATGTGCTCACGGAGAAGAAGTACGAGATACAGGAAGATATGAAGAAGGAGCTGCAGGATATCATAAATCTGTATGAAACCGGCCTGCGTGTAATAGCCGTCCAGTTGCAGGATGTTCATCCCCCTTCGGAAGTGTTGGATGCCTTCAAGGACGTAGCCAGCGCCAAAGAGGATAAATCCCGCCTCATAAACGAAGCTCAGGGTTATGAGAATGCCATACTTCCTGAGACCAGAGGCAAGAAGGAGAAGATACTGCGCGAGGCCGAGGCCTATCGCGAAGCCAAGATAAAGAGGGCCCTGGGTGATGCCGAGCGGTTCGATAAGGTGCTTGCCGAGTATTCCAAGGCGAAGCAGGTCACCCGCAAGCGCCTCTATATTGAAACCATGGAAGAGGTGCTCCCTAAAATCGAGAAGTACATCATCGAGCCCGGCAGCGGCACCGTACCTGTTCCACTGCTTCCTCTTGGAGGGAAACCTCTGGGTGTTTCCAAATAAGTCTTAGCTCATAAATCAGGAGGTTCAGGGATGTCCAAAGCTGCGAAAGGCGTACTTGCCGTAGTTGTAATATTAATAGTTCTCATAGTGCTCAGCTCCACTTTTTATGAAGTAACCGAGAGAGACCAGGTGATTGTACTGGAGCTGGGGAAACCGATGCGTGTGATAAGGGAGCCAGGCATCCACATGAAGACCCCCTTCATCCAATCGGTGGTGCGGTACGATAAGCGGCTGCTCGAATACGATGCCGCTCCTCAGGATATCATCACCAAGGATAAGAAGACTCTCAGGGTGGATAACTACGCAAAGTGGCGGATTACAAAGCCGCTTCTTTTCCTGCAGTCCGTGCGGACAGAAGAACGAGCCCAGGCCCGTCTCGATGACATCATCTACTCAGAGCTTCGAGTCGAACTGGGCCGCCACGACCTCAACGCAATAGTGTCCACGAAGAGGGCGATTCTCATGGAGGACGTAACTGCGAGGTCGAGGGAAAGGGCAAAAGAGTTCGGCGTGGAAGTGCGGGATGTCAAGATTAAACGCGCCGACCTGCCGCCTGAAAATGAGAAAGCCATCTTCGAGAGGATGCGAGCCGAGCGAGAACGTGAAGCCAGGAAATACCGCTCCGAAGGCGCTGAAGAGGCAGCCAAGATAAGGGCCGAGGCAGACAAGAAGAAGACGATCATACTCGCCGACGCCTATGAGCAGGAGCAGAAGATACGCGGTGAAGGTGACGCAGAATCCACCCGCACATACGCCGAGGCGTACCAAAAGGACCCGGATTTTTATGCCTTCATCCGGAGCCTGGAGGCTTACAGGAAGTCGTTGAAGGAGAAGACTACGGTCATTCTTTCCCCGGATACGGAGTTCTTCCAGATACTTAAGAACTCCCAGCAATGAGAGCGG
>CAYVLI010000042.1:1330-6958 GCA_964452105.1 uncultured Nitrospinota bacterium | reverse complement strand
TGAGAGATAGGGGAGTCGCAAGATGGCAGATGATGACAGGTTCGAGGGAATCGTTAAGCAAGTGGGCGCCCAGGGGTTTAACTGAGCACAGACGGTCTTGCGCGTGATGCAAGAATATCTGGGCTGCGAGGATGAACTTACCTTCAAAGCCGCAACCGGCCTGGGCGGCGGCGTGGGGCGTATGGGGGATATATGCGGCGCCCTGAGCGGCGGCGTTATGGCTCTGGGCCTGAAGTATGGAAGGGGCGATCAGAGAGATAAGGAGGGTGGACCTAAAACATACGCCATGGCCGAAAAGCTTTACCAGCTATTTGAGAAAGAATTCGGCTCACCCACCTGCTACGATATCATAAAGACCAACCTGCGCGATGAGAAGGAGCGTAATAAATGGGCCAATGACGGAGGCCCCGACCGTTGCAAGGAATTGGTTAAGAAGACCGCCCGCATAGTCAAGCAGATGATTGAGGAAGGCTGAAAACCGCTCGATGCGGATTGCGGTTTTATAAGAGAGTGTGAGGAGGACTTAATAAACCCCCCTCCTTCATTTTTTCGTAGGGACAATTCATGAATTGTCCCTACACCTTTTCAGGCCACGTAATCGCGGCCGATGACGTCCCGGGCTATTATCAGCTTCTGGATGTTGGCCGTGCCGTCGCCTATCTGCCAGCCGATGACCTCGCGCAGCCTTCGCTCAACGTTGAATTCATCCGTATAGCCGTAGTGGCCGTGTATGAGCAGGCATTCATGAATTATATCCACACAGGTTCGGGGCACCCACCATTTCGCCATGGCCGCTTCCCTGGTGTGCGGGAGGTTGCGATCCCGCAGCCATAGCACCTTGTAGCATATCAAGCGGGCCAGTTCCAGGTACGTAGCCGCTTCCGAGATGGGAAATGAGACCCCCTGATTTGTTGTTATCACCCTGCCGAAAGACTTGCGCATTTTGGCGAACTGGATGGTTTCGTCCAGCGTCTGCTGGGCCGCCCCTATGCACATCAACCCGATAAGGGCGCGGTTGTAATCGAAGGCATGCATGATGAGGTGAAAGCCCCTGTTTTCCTCACCGAAAAGGTTTCCGGCCGGCAAGCGCACATCCTCGAAAGCCACCGGCCCTCGGGGCACGGATCTGCCGCCCATGTCATTATAAGTCGAGGTGGTAATTCCAGGCGTTTCGCGAGGCACTATAAAGCAGGTGATTCCCCTGGCCGGCTGTGCGCCGGGGTCCGTGCGCGCCAGGACCAGCCAGGCTTCTGCGTTGATGATGCTGGTGCTGGACTTCTCGCCGTTCAGGACGTAATCATCACCGTCGCGCACGGCTTTCATCTTGAGGCTCGCCGCGTCTGATCCCGATTCCGATTCGGTGAGGGCTATCCCCATCAGCTTCTCGCCGCGCGCTATGGGAGGCAGCCACTCGCGCTTTTGTTCTTCGGCGCCGTAAATCATGAAAGCGTCACCCATGACGCCGAAGGCGAATATGCTCATGCTGAAATCGCCTCTGGCCAGTTCCTCCACGATGATGCCGTTGGTGACCCTGTCAGTACCCTGACCTCCGTATTCTTTGGGTATGGTGGTGCAGACGAAGCCCAGCTCCGCCATCTTCTTCAAGATATGGCCGGGGAACTCGGCCGTCTTGTCCCACTGAGCGGAATATGGCAGGAGCTCGTTCAGAGCGAACTTCCTGGCCGCCTGCCTTATCATTTCCTGCTCTTCGGTAAAGGAGAAATCCATGGTTACCCGCTCCTTATCTGCGTTTGGGTTCGGGTCTGGGCAGGTTCCTTTCGACGATTTCCTTGAACGACTTCAGCGCCCCCTGGTTCTGGAGCAGATGCCTGAACCTCCTCTGTATCTGGAGGTATTCCTTGATGTCTTTCCTTTTGTTGACCTTTACCGTGGTGGTCTTGTGACCGTCCTTTATCTCGTAGAGGGGGAAGAATCCCGTCTCCACGGCCAGCCTGGCCACCTTTATGCTGTGGCGAGGCTCCACGCCCCAGCCGGGGGGACAGCTGGCATAGAGGTGAATGTAGGCAGGGCCTTCTGTGGCTGCGGCCGTATTGACCTTTTTTATGTAATCCAGGGGATAGGCTATTGACGCTGTGGCCACGTAAGGCGCTCCGTGCGCTCTGATTATTTCCGGCAAATCCTTCCTGTATTTGTGCGGCCTGGTTTCGCCCTGAACCTTTTTGCCCAGAGGGGTCGTGGAGGTAACCGCGCCGAAAGGTGTGGTGCCGCTTCGCTGGCCGCCGGTGTTCATGTAGCTCTCGTTATCGTAACAGATGAATATGAAGTCGTGACCACGCTCTATGGCTCCTGAGAGGGCCTGCAGGCCTATGTCGGCCGTGCCCCCGTCGCCCCCGAAGACCAGCAGGTTCTTGCCTTTGCGTTTGCCTATGGCCTTGAGGCCTGCGTCCATCCCGCTCACGATCGAGCCTCCGTTCCCGAACAGGGGATGGAAAAAAGGCACTTTGGTTTCTCCCAGCATGGTGCAGGCGGAAATACATCCGGTAGGGTTGACTATTATGGTGTTCTTACCCAGCGCCTTCAGGGCCAGGCGCAGGCCCAGGTAAGCGCCGCAGCCTGCGCAGGCGTTGCTCCCTTGATGCAGTAGTTCCTCATCTGTTAAATCCTTCAGTTTAACGTTCATCAGCGAAGTCCTTCCAAGTCTGCGTCCGGCCAGAAGAGTGTTTGGGTCGTATCCTGCAGCCCGTCCTGAACGACCATCCTTGCTCTGAAATAGGAGTGCTCGATGAACTCCGGGGTTACGTCACGCCCCCCCAGGCCCACGATGAAATTGAGCGCCATGGGCTTCTTCTCGAGATGGTAGAGCACTCTGGTTACGTCGTAGTAGAGCATGCCGCAGGTTCCAAAGCCGATTGCCCTGTCGAATACAATCAGCGCCCGCGCCCCTTTGGTTGCCTCCGCAAATTCCTTTTCGGGGAATGGTCTGAACATGCGGACGCCCACCATGCCCGCTTTTTCTCCGCGCCCTCGAAGCTTGTTTACAACCCATTTAGCAGTGCCCGTGAGAGAGCCCATTCCTACCATAATAAATTCCGCATCCTCGCACTGGTAAGAGTCCAGCAGGCCGTAACCGCGGCCGAACTTTTCTCCGAATTCCTCTCCGACTTCTGTGGCTACCTCTCGCGCCCGCAGCATGGCGGAGTGCTTTCGGTACTGGTATTCAGAATATGCCACGGGGGGGAGTAACTGGTTTAGTTGAAAAGGGTTGTCCACGTCAAGAACCGTCCACCCGGGCGTCTCGTTTGAAGGAAGAAATTCGTCTGCCTGTTCCTGGGTAAGCGTTTCCACGGTTTCTGAGACGTGGGAGATGTAAAATCCGTCGTAACAGACCATCACCGGCAGACAGACCCGCTCGTCCTCGGCTATCCGGTAGGCCTGCAGAACGTTGTCGTATGCCTCCTGCACGGTGGCCGAGTAAAGCTGAATCCAGCCGCTGTCTCTCAAAACAAGCGAATCCTGCTGATCACCCCATATATTTACGGGAGCGGACAGAGACCTGTTGGCCACAGCCATCACCACCGGCAGCCTGCATCCTGAGGTCATGAACAGCACCTCGCCCATGAGCATGAGGCCCTGAGAGCAACTGGCGGTGAATGTCCTGGCGCCCATGGTAGCGGCCCCGGCGCATGCGGACATTGCGCTGTGCTCGCTTTCCACGTGGACCATCTCCGCCTCCAGCTCTCCATTATGGATAAGGGCCGAAATATGCTCCACGACGCCCGTTTGAGGTGTGATGGGGTATGCGGCCACCGTCTGCACCCTGCACAGCTTGGCCGCTTCGGCTGCCGCCCTGTTGCCGTTCCAGAACTCCCGGCCCATCAGTCGGAATCCTCCCTGACCATGGTTATGGCCTCGGTGGGGCACTCCTCGGCGCAAATGCCGCAGCCCTTGCAGTACTGATAGTCGATCTCGAAATCGTTTTCGCGGGATACCGCCAGGTCGGGGCAGTATATCCAGCAGAGCCCGCATCGGGTACACTTCTCCTTGTCCAGTATCGGCTTGATGTCCCTCCAGGAACCGGTCAGGTTTTTAAGACTGAGGCCGGATGGATATATGAGTGCAGTTTTGGATTCCCTTACACATTTCAAATGGGGCGAGTCGCTCATCTGCCCACCTCCCGTTTTTGTAGTTGAAATCAGTTGCGCTTTTTTATCATCCTGTGGGCCTTTTCGGCGGCTTTAATATTCACGTCGCTCAGTTTGCCGAAGTTGGCTTTTATGACTTCCACCATGCTGCCGAAGGAGACCAATTTGGTGGCGGCGCTGAATGCGCCCATCATGGTGGTGTTGGTGATGGGACGCCCTATAATCTCCATGGCGATACCTGTGGCGTCAATGGAGAAAATTCGGCAGTCTTTCACCGCCAGTTTGGAAGGACAATCGCCGCCTCTGAGCATCTCTTCGATTTCTCTCGATTTCTTGCGGCTGTTGAATATCAGGATGGAATCCTCTTTCAGCCCTGCGGTTGCATCGACGAAATGCCAGATGGAAGGATCGAATACGCAGAGAACGTCGAGCGTGGATGGGTTGCAGTGCATGAGTATGGGGTGGTTGGAGATGCGCAGCGTGCTCTGGGAGGGGCCGCCGCGTCTCTCCGCTCCGAAAGAGGGCATGGCCTGAGCGTGCATTCCTGCCAGGGTTGCGCTTTTAGCGAGGAGATTACCTGCGGTCACGGTCCCTTGTCCTCCACGTCCCAGAAGTTTTATCTCTGACATTACCTCTACCAAATCACCATTCCTCCATCAATCTGTTGGGTGGAAGAAGCCCTTAACCTGCCGTCTTATGGCCGGTGCTATTATAGAACAGATGTCGCAAAAAGATAAAATTAATATCGGAGTAACCGCTACCGCCGGATTACTTCTTTCTTCTCTCAACATGGTACCGGTACATGGCGCTCATGCACCTTACGGCTATGTATGTGTCGTTAAATATTGGCACGCTTGAACCTTCCAGTTCCTTCATCCATTTCTGCTTAACCTTGCCCCCCAGCATGACGGTGTATATAGGTTTATCGGGGTGTTCGGCCATGGCTTCTTCGAACAGCTCGCGCACACCCTCAAAATCCACGTTTGCTACCGGCAGCAGTATGAATAAAGCCATGTCAACGTTCGGGTCGTCGAGGACGGCCTTGATTACAACCCTGTGAGAGGTCTCGACATCGCCGTACATCGACATCCATATATCGGCGGGATTGTTCACCGGCTGCCACCGGGGCATGAGCCTGGAGATTGCGTTGATGGTGCTTGCATTGTAGCGTGAAAGTGTCATCCCGGCTTCATAGAGTTCGTCGCAGGCGATTACCGCCGCCGCTCCGCTCAGCGTGGCTATGCCGACCCTGTTCCCGCGGGGCAGCGGCTGGTAGGAGAAGACCTTCATGTATTCCAGGAATTCTTCCACCGTATATGCTCTTATCAGCCCCGCCTGGCGCATTGCCGCCTCTACCAGTAAGTCCTCGGCGGCCAGGGAGCCGGTATGGGAAGCAGCCGCTCTGGCGCCCGCCTCAGTCCGGCCCGGTTTCAATACTATTACCGGCTTGTCCCTTTTCACCCTGACGGCCGTTTCCATAAAAAGGTGCGGTCGCTTTATGGATTCGAGGTGCAGGGCCACAACA
>CAYVLI010000042.1:0-1230 GCA_964452105.1 uncultured Nitrospinota bacterium | reverse complement strand
CCACTACCCGTTCCGCAGGCAGCAGTATGAATACCGTGCCCGGCGGTTCCGGTATGCTGAGCAGGTCGGGGTATGTTTTGCGACCCAGGATTCGAGTGGCCCTGGGGTTGACGGGATAGACGGGGCCATCGAAGCCGTTTCTTATTATGTTACCCAGGACGATGTTCCCAGCCTTGCCTTCGCTCTCGCTTGCGCCCACCACCGCCACCGACCGTGGTTCCAGAAGCGTCTTGAAGCCGGACATACTCTTTCCCATAATTTTAAAGCAAAAGGGGCCGGAACCGGCCCGGCCCCTGTGGATGAAGTTAAAACGTGAGTTTCTTGGGTAGGCTCCTATGGCTTGATGACTTTTATCTCGCCGCCTTCTTCGACCACGACTCCGGATGTGGTGAGCAGCTTGTAGTTCTCCTCCCTGTCCTCACGCTTCTCCCAGCATATCGAGGCACAGTTGCCGCACGTGGGAAGCAGGCTTTTGGTCTCCCTGACGTCTCCACCGGAAAGGAAGATCATGGGGTCCACCTTGCCCCGCTCGACCATATTCCTTCGCTCGTTGTCAGTTAATTCCGCGATGCCTTCGTCTGTTGAGGGAACGTCCACCCTGTAAGGCGACCATGTGGACCATTTTCCGTCTTTGCTGAGGCCCGTCATGCCCGCACAGCAGATGACGCAGCGCGCGTTATGCGCCTTCTTGCACGTTATATATGGGACACCTCCGAGATGGTGGAACATTTCTTCCTTCATGTTCATGAAACCCGGCGGACATACCGCAACGCAGAGCTTGCAGTTGTCGCAGGGGTTTTCCTCGAGTACGGGGTCCGGTTCTATGGGCGCCCCGGTCAGCACGCTGCTCAGGTGCACCGCCGCGCCGTACTCCGGAGTCATGAGGTTTCCGCTCCAGCCCAGCAGCCCCACCCCTGCCGCCACCGCGCCGTATCTATGCGAGAAATCGGGGGTCATGTCGTACGGTTCTCTCTGTGCTCTATAGGAGAAGTTGGGCACCACGTTGACCGATTCGTGCCCGCGTTCGTTTAGCATGCCGGCGATGGCCCGTCCCGCCCGGAACAGGCTCTTGTAGCCCTTCGTTATATCCATTGCGAATCCCGCCTGGTCCTTTTTGGCAAGGAAGGCGCGGACGGCGCTACGGTCGTAAGCCACGACCATGGCGATGACCGTTTGAGTTTCCGGGAGGAGATAGGAGGGGTCTGCAGATGGGATGCCTTCGAGCCTGTC
>CAYVLI010000041.1:0-12065 GCA_964452105.1 uncultured Nitrospinota bacterium | reverse complement strand
ACCATCTTGAAGACGGCGGCATTATTGATGCCCATGCCTATGGCCATGAGTATTTCCCCTGTGATGCATATATTGTAGTCGCGCGACAAGGACATCAGAATCGCCCCGGATAGTAATGTCCATAGGCTCAACTGGGAGGCTGCTTCGCCTCCGATCCTGTCTGAGAGTGAGCCGCCTGGAACGCGGATTATAGAAGTGATTATTGCGAACAGGGCGGTCAACAACCCGGCGGTGGCGGTGCCTGTGCCGTGAAAAGATTTCCAGTAGGTGGGGAGCCAGGCGGTCAGGGCCAGGAAACCGCCGAAAGTAGTGAAGTAAAGAACGACCAGGGGCCAGGTTTTCCATACTTTAGCCGATTGCACCAGGCTCTGCCAGGGAGTCCCCGCGGGGAAAATTTCCTGGCCTTGTTCTCCGGCAATCCTCTTTGCCTCCGCCTCGGATGCGCCTTGCTTTCTCAACTGGAAAAACCATGCATTTCCACCCAGGCGGTAATACAAAACAGTTCCAACAGCAAGAAAGATCAGCCAGGCCAGATATGAACTTGCCAGGCCCCAGTACAACAACGCAATAGGGATCAAGAATGAGAAAATCCCGGGAGCCAGGTTGCCTACCCCTGCATAAGTCCCCAGCGCCCAACCCTGTCTGTTCTGAGGAAACCAATAAGCTACCTGGCTTATGCCCACGGAGAACGTGGCTATTCCGCACCCGCATAACACTCCCAGAACCAGTATAAGGGGATACGAGCTTATGCTCATCTTATCGGGAAATAGAGAATAGGTGAAGATAGTCAGTCCTGCCATACCGACCACTGAAGCCAGCAAGAGGATTATGAAAGGTTTCCGCCCCCCGTTGCTATCAACCCAGGCGGAAAAGGGTATGCGAAGCAGGGAGCCTGAGAGGCTCGGCACGGCAACCAGTATGCCGACTTGCGTCGCACTCAAATGCATCACCTCTGCGAACTTGCTTGCAGAGGGGCCGAACAGCGCTACCGCAGCAAATCCAAAGAAGAACCCTATGGTAGCCCCGGTGAGGCCGCTATTGGGGTTTCCTTTTAACTGATACTCCATGGGCTTTCCTCCTAACCGGCCTGGGTGACGCTCTTATTATACCAGCGCACTACCTGAGGTTTTCTCCACAAATATGGAATGGGAGCAACCAGAATGTGTACGAGCCTCGTGAAAGGAGCGAACGCTATGAGTGAGAACGCTATTATGATATGGAGTTTCACCAGCCAGGGAAGCGGAGCCATTGCGCTGATGTCAGGACTTAACGTGAACAGGGACCAAATATAAGGAGTGGCCAGTGTCGCAAACCAGGAGGAGCCCCATCCATAGCCCACGGCGATAAACACACCGGTCAGTATCTGCGCCAGCAGCATGAAATAAACTATCCAGTCGGCGGCGCTCGTTACGATGAAGGTCTTGGAATCGGACGTCCTGCGTATGAGCACCTGAACGATCCCTATTAACGCAAGAACGCCAAAGGCCAGCGCTGACGCTTCCAGGACGTAAAGCCGGGCAGGTATGCTGTTCCACAGCAGAACGTGCCTCGGTATGAGGATGCCTATGAGGTGGCCTATGAGTATCACTATTATCCCGTAGTGCAACGGCACCAGCCCCCAGAAATGCTTTCTATTCTCCAGAAACTGGCTCGTCAGCGACGAGTAAGTGAACGGCTGCGCCACATAGCGGTATATCGATACCAGCAGGAACAGCACTATGGCCACGTAGGGCAGCACTGCAAAGAAGATGACGTCGGCGGGATGAAAAGTGTTCATCGCTTACTCCTCACTAACTGGTCATTACCGAGCAGATTTGAACTGCTTCATAAACCGCTTGCATTAACTCTTTATAGGGATTGTCTTTATCTTCAAGGCTCTTCAACATCTTCTCCATGGCCGGGAGCACGTAAGTGGTTACGAACTGCTCCGCCTCTCCTTTTTCCATCCTTGCAACCGCCATCAGCACATGTGTTAGATGGTCTGGTAATTCATGGGACTCCCCGATGGCGAAGCGCTGCAAATACTCCCGCATTCGGACCAGAAAGCTCCCCCTCTCGTAACGCTCGCCGTATATGTGCCAGCCAACGTCGAGACATGTGACAGGGTTCAGGTCGAAGGTTCTGGTATAGAGTTCCTCCAGATCGGAGAGGTCCATCCCCCGGACCGAATCCACAAATGCTTCGAGATGTCTTTGCCCGGTTGGACTCACTACGGCCATCATGCCGGTCAGGCTTCCGGCCGTGGGCAGGGTGTTCTCATCCGGGTAGCAGAGCAGCTCGGCCAACCTATCTAAAAAATCCACCATATCCAACTTACAGCCCCCTCTTGGGGGGGTTGATGAATCCGAATCCTACGGCGTTTTTGTGTGCGAGAGGATCGTTCTCGAGCATCTGTATGGCTTCTTCCCTGTGCATGGGAGGTATGACGAAGCGTTGGTCAAATGTCGAAAGCGAGGTGAGCCGATAAATATCGCTCGCTTCTTCCGGTGAACAGTCCGCCTCTTCGAGCATGCGCAACGCCTGCTCTTCCGTTACGTCTCCCACCGTCTTAGTGCGGCGATACGTCCGCACCGCCTTCTGTTTCCTGAGGGCGTAGCGCAGGTGCTCGTCCGACCCCGCGCCCAGCAGGCGGCCTAAATAGGCCAGGGGAGCACGAGCGCTCTCTATGTCGTGGAACAAGTCTTCCGACACATGGTTTATGGTGCCGTTGGCCTTTCTCATTCCCATTACTGGAGACATCGGTGGCACGTAGAAGAGCATGGGCAGGGTCCGGAACTCAATATGGGGAGGAAGAGCCATCTTCCAGGTTTTGACGAACTTATACACCGGCGACTTCTGAGCGGATTCGATGACCGAATCGTGAACCCCGTTCTTCCGCGCCGCCGCAATCACTTCGGGAGCATTGGGGTCGAGGATAATGGACCGTTGTCCCTCTATCAACTCGCTGTCCGGAAGCTTTGCTATCTCTTCTATACGGGAGGCATCGTAGAGCAGAACTCCCTGAAAACGTATCCGGCCCACGCAGGAGTGAAAACACGCAGACGCTTGCCCAGTCTCCAGGCGAGGGTAGCAGAGGATGCACTTCTCGGACTTGCCCGTGTCCCAGTTATAATAGGATTTCTTGTAAGGGCAGGCGGAGATGCATGAACGCCATCCACGACACCTTTTCTGATCGAGGAGCACAATCCCGTCCTCTCCCCGCTTATAGATGGCTCCGGAGGGACAGGAGGCGACACAGGCGGGGTTCATGCAGTGATTGCAGATGCGGGGGAAGTAGAAGAAGACCAGGCGCTCTACGGAAAAGAGCTGCCTCTTCTGCTCCTCGGTCAGAGGTTCGAGGTTGGGGTCGTTTTCCCCGTACACCGGCGAGCCGCCCAGGTCGTCGTCCCAGTTGGGGCCGGCCTTGATGTCTATGTACTTGCCGGTCACCATGGAAATGGGAATGGCTGTTGGCTGGTCGTCCCCCTCGGGGGCATCGAACAAATCCTGGTACTTGTAAGTCCACGGCTCATAATAGTCATCCATCGTGGGCATATTGGGGTGGTGGAATATGTTGGTGAGGTAGCGCCCTTTTCCGGTGGACTTCAGCCGCAGCTTTCCTCCTTTAACTTCCCAGCCGCCCTTATACCTGTTTTGCTCCTCCCAGAGGGTGGGGTAGCCGGTCCCGGGTTTGGTTTCCACGTTGTTCCACCACATGTACTCCGTGCCCCTGCGGTCCGTCCAGATGTTTTTACAGGAAATGCTGCAGGTATGGCATCCTATACACTTGTCCAGATGGAACACCATTCCCATATGCGAACGTACTTCCATCAGAGGTTCTCCTCTCACCAAATGAGTTTGGGTAGCTTTCTTAACATAATGTGTGTGTCTCTGTTGCAGCCCACGGGGCCCCAGTAATTGAAGTGAAAGGTAAACTGGCCGTAACCACCTGCCATCAGGTTGGGCTTGAGGCGGGTCCGGGTCAGGCTGTTGTGTCCGCCCGCCCTACGATTGCCCCGCAAAGGCGATTTGGGCACGGAAAAAGTCCGCTCCGGGGAGTGGTACTGTAAGCATACTCCCCTGGGGATGCGCGCACTCACTATGCAGCGGGTCACCACCACGCCATGGTCGTTGTGCATTTCCACCCAGTCGTTATCGACTATGTCTATTCCCTTTGCATCTTTATCGTTAATCCAGACGGGCTCGACTCCGCGCGAAAGGGTGGTCATCCGTTGGTTGTCCCCGTATGTGGAGTGTATATGCCACTTGCCGTGAGGCGTCAGGTAGTTGAGCGTTAAAGTGGGGCCCTCCTCGCTGCTGAAATTCATGTCTGAGTATTGCGTGGGCAGGGGCTTGGGCTTGTAGGTAGGCAGGTGCTCCCCGAACTGTATATATAACGGGTGATCCAGGTAGAAGTGCTGCCTGCCGGTGAGAGTCCGCCAGGGGACCAGCGCCTCGACGTTGTAAGTAAACGGGGAGTAAGAGCGCCCATCATTTATAAGGCCCGACCACATGGGGCTGTTGATGAAGCGAAAAGGTTGAGCCTGCAGGTTTTTGTAGTTTGTGCGTACGCTACGCTCCTTTTCCACCAGGTGCGCCAGGGGCAGGCCCACTCTTTCTTCCATATTCTTGTAAGAGCGATAGGCCAGTTCACCATTGGTCACCGTGGCGAATTCGAGGATTAAGTTTGACGCGTCCTCGTCCTCTTTAATCGAGAGGTAACGGTTTCCGTTCCAGCTCTGAGTGGGTCTCTCCTCCAGCAATTTGTCGTAATGGTCTTTTATTTCGTAGTGCGTCCCGTGGGCGCCAAGGCCGTTTTCCCTTGCCTTGGGGCCGAAGGAGATATACTGCCGGTGCAGGTTCCTGTAATCCCGCCGCACAACGGCGAGCTTGGGCATGGTCTTTCCGGGTATCGCTTCTATCTCGCCTTTCTTCCAGTCTCTTAAGTCCGGCTGAGCGATCTCGGCAGCAGAATCATGAGCTAGCGGTGAGGCCACCAGGTCGGCCACGGGCTCAGGGAAGTGCTTGATGGCCAGCTCTGAGAACTTCTCGGCTATGGCCCTGAATATCTGCCAGTCGCTCTTTGACTCCCAGCAGGGGGGCACCGCCGCTGAGAGGGGGTGAATGAAGCTGTGCAGGTCGGTGGAGTTAAGGTCCGCCTTCTCGTACCAGGTCGCTGCTGGTAGAACTATATCCGAATAAAGGGCGGAGGTGTCCATGCGGAAGTTGAGGTCGACAACCAGGTCCATCTTGCCGACGGGGGCCTGCTCGTGCCATACGACTTCCTCAAGGGAGTCTTTGGCCATATCCTGGGCTATGGCGTTGGTGTGAGTGCCCAGGTAGTGCTTTAAGAAGTACTCATGGCCCTTGGAGCTGGACATGAGGGCGTTTCCGCGCCAGATATACCAGACGCGGGGCCAGTTCTCGGGCGCGTCGGGGTCTTCGCTGGCGAACTTGAGCCGGCCGCTTTTCAGTTCCTCCACTGCATAGTCGATTATTTCCTGGTCGGTCCCGGCTCCGGCGGCTTTCGCGTCCCTGATAATCTCCAGCGAGCTCTTGTTAAACTGGGGATAAAAAGGGAGCCACCCGCTGCGAACCGCCCGGTTCTGGAGATCAACGGTGTGTCCGTGGGCAAGGGAGTTCGGGTTATGGTTTTGAGGTACAGTATGGTAATCGGTGAATTCCTTCTCATAGCGCCACTGATCGGTATGCACATAATGCCAACTCGGCGCGTTTTGCAGGCGTGAAGGAGGATACCAATCCTTGCCTAAGGCGATGGCGCTCCAGGATTCTCCAGGGGCCAGCTTCTCCTGCCCTACATAATGGGCCAGGCCGCCGCCGTTAACGCCCACGCAGCCGCAGAGCATCAGGGCGTTTATTCCCGCCCTGTACATGAGGTTCCCGTGATACCAGTGATTGATGCCTGCCCCTATTATGATAATACACTTGCCTTTGGTCAGTTCCGCGGTTTTGCCCCACTCCCGGGCAAATCGTATGACGAGCTCCCGCCCTAATCCGGTGTATTTTTCCGCCCAGGCCGGGGTGTAGGGAGCGTCTTCCTGATCGTAGTCCTGGGGATATTCTCCTTCGAACTCCCTGGGCACGCCGTACTGAGCCATCATCAGGTCGTAAGCGGTGGTGACTGCTACGGTTTCGCCGGTGGATGTCTTTATCTTCTTAACGGGGACTCCCCGGGTCACGGACCGGGCTTCCCCGAAATCATCCAGCCTCACCTGCAAGACGCCATCGTTATCGTCTAAAAACGTCAGGACAGGGTCGATGTCGCTGCTGGTGAGGCCATCGTTAAGCTTCAGGTTCCATTTGCCCTTTTCGGTTCCCCAGCGGAAACCGACGCTCCCCATGGGCATTTTCGGCTTGCTTTCGCCCGTGTCCCACATGAGAAACTTCCAGTCCCCGTTTTCGATATCTTCATAGCCCTGGATTCGGTTGGCCCTGAGAAGCTGGCCGGCTTCATAAACGCCTTCCTTTTCATGCAGCTCGACCAGCAGAGGGGCATCCGTATAGCGTTTGACGTAGTCGATGAAGTAGGGGACTTTTCTCTCGTGATGAAATTCTTTCAGGAGGACGTGGTTGACGGCCATCCACCATGCGCCGTCCTGCCCGGCATTTATGGCTACCCATTCGTCCGCATACTTGGCCACCTGGTTGAAATCGGGTGCGAACACCCACATCTTGGTCCCGTTATGGCGGGCTTCAGAGGCGAAATGGCAGTCCGGCGTGCGGGTCATGTTAAGGTTGGACCCCATGATGGCCAGCATCTTGGCGTTGTACCAGTCGGCGGATTCATGGACGTCCGTCTGCTCGCCCCAGGTTTCGGGAGATGCCGGTGGAAGGTCGCAATACCAATCGTAAAAGGACAGCGAAACGCCGCCCATCAGCTGCAGCATGCGCGCCCCTGAGGCATAGCTTATCATGGACATGGCCGGGATGGGTGAGAAGCCGGCTATCCTGTCTGGACCGTATGTTTTGGTGGTGTGAATATTGGCTGATGCTATCATCTCCAGCACGGTATCCCAATCGGTCCTCCTGAAGCCGCCCTTCCCGCGGGCTTTCTGCCACCTGCTCCTTTTCTGCGGGTCTTCAACCATCGATTTCCAGGCATCCACGGGATCGTCGTGCGAAATCCTTGCTTCCTTCCACATGTCCAGCAATGCACCCCGGATGTAAGGGTACTTCACCCGCAATGGACTATAGAGATACCAGGAGTAGGATATACCGCGCTGGCAGCCCCTCGGCTCGTAGGGCGGCAATGACGCATCAAGGGTGGGATAGTCGAGGGCCTGCATCTCCCAGGTGACTATTCCGTTCTTCACATGTATCTGCCAGGAACAACCCCCGGTGCAATTGACACCATGCGTGCTGCGCACGGTTTTATCATGCTGCCAGCGGTTCCTGTAAAACTCTTCCCAGCTTCTCAATCGGGGATTCGATTCATCTTTCACCCATGGTAGAGAGCTAACTTTTTTCATCATTAACCTCGTGAAGTTGCTGTGTCGAACAACGCTTGCCTGACCGACCGGAATCTGCTCCTCCAGACCAAAGCAAAGATTACAAGGACGATAACCGCGCCAATTCCTCCTATTAAGACGAAGGCGAGTCTGGCACTGCTGCCGGAAGGCGCGCCGCCCGCAGATTTCTGAAACAGGGCCACCAGCCCATGAATCTCCTCCTCGGTGAAGGGCCGCTTCGAGAATGCGCTCCTCATGGTCGGTGTAGCCGGAGAGCTCAACCAGGCTGTTAACCCCTTGCGCTGCCCCAATCGTTCGTAAACATCGGTGAGATCGGGGGCGAGGCTGCCGCCGCTAAAAAATCCCAGCCCTTCTATGCTGTGGCAGGAGAGGCAGGCCGAGCCGCCTGTGGCCAGTTTCTTCGTTCCGAGAAAAATCTCTTTCCCCATCTTGACATCTTCTTCGGTCAAGGGTTTTTCCTCAACCCGGACTGCTGCGGATACCGGCCTCTCTTCACCGGACTTTGCCGCAATGAAATCAAGCAGCGCCTGGGCTCGCTCTTCATCCACCCCCGGGAGAGTGGGCATTACCATACCGCTCGCTTCCTTCTGAAGTTTAAGCGCATACGGGTCTCCTGCGTTTATAACCGAAATGGGATTCATGATGAAGCCAACAAGCCATTGGCGCTCCCTGCGCTGGAGTACGTTTTTCAGATCCGGGCCCACAAGACGCCCCGACCCGATGGTGTGGCAGGCCTTACAGTTCTGGTTGAAATCGGCTTCGGCCTCGATGGCCATGACATCGCCGGCGAAAATCAACAACGACCAGGCCGCCAGGAAGGACAATGCCATCCATTTCTTTAAGCCTCCCGACAGATACTTGCCCGTAATATTGCTATTTAGTCTATTGCGGCTACTCGTTTGATTCATCGCTTCTCCTCCACCACCCCAAACAAGCTCTGTATCCCATGCTGCTGTTTGTTCATTCTTTTTAACAGGAGGTGATACAACCCACGTAATTCTTCATCTCCGCAAAACTTTCATTTTCTTCGGGTCTCCGTTTTACCGGAAGAGCCCTCACTCCTGTCAGTTCGGGGGCTCCACACCAGCCTTATCACTTACATAGGACATCAGATCGGTCAGCCTGCTAAAGTAAGCCTCATTGCCGGTCTGCACCCCCGTGACCTTCCAACGCCACTCCGGCCTGCCGGGCAATTCGCGAGGTTCCAGCCATAATACTATGATAAACGATGTATCGATTTTGCCTGCCAACTTACCCGGTTCCCCATTTTGAAATAGAGAACTACTGCTCTCAATGCTTTTACCTTTCCTGTCCTTCATCATAAGTAGATGGAGCCAAAAAGTTCTTATCGGCTGATAAAGCCACTCTCCCAGCCCTTAACGCACAAGAACAAATAGAGTGTAACCATTTTTCATAAGCCTATTTTAACCCAAAGAAGCGTTTAGGGAGATAACTAATAGGTGGGTCTTACTTCAGACTTACAAGACATGAGACAAAAATATCTTCCTTTATCCAGGAGGAATTTAATTTACCCTATATCTTGCCGGGGCTGCATGGAATTGCGGATGCGATGCATAAGCATGTCTGTTTCAGGAAGCGGCTCAACATCCAGCTCTCTCATAAGCATTTTTCGACAAATTTTGTACTGTCGAAGGGCTTCGTCCCGGCGTCTGGCGATCCAGAGGCTATGCATCAGCTCGCGATGAATTTCCTCGCGTAAAGGGTCGATCCGCAAAGCGCGCCTTAGGTGCTTGATGCTATGCTCATGGCCGCCTGCATCCTTCCATAGAGCGGCCAGCCTCTTCAAAATGTTCAGGCATGTCTCACGGTAGTGTTCACGCTCCATGCTGCACCACTCGGCATAGAGGTCTTCCTCTAAAAAGTCGCCCCTGTAGAGCATCACCGCCGATTCATAGGCGTGAATAGCGCTGTCTTTTCCGCCCCTGCCCTCTTCCGCTCTTCCGAGTTCCGCCATTATTTTGAATTCATTCGCATCGATGATCGAAGCCGAGTCCATGTTGAAATAGTAACAACTGCCTTCATTCAGCAGGAATACCCACTTTCTATCATCCTGGGGTTCTATCAATTTGCGTAAAGCGTGAATGACCACATATAGCCGGTTTTCGCCGGCCTCCGGCGCCACCTCAGGCCACAGGTATTCTATAAGGGCATCTTTTGATAAGGGATGTCCAAGATGAGTTATAAGGATTTTCAGAAGCTCCAGAGCCTTCTTCCTTTTAATCATGCTGGGGCTGACGAGGGCGCCCCGCCGGTATAGTTCAAAGGAGCCGAAGCATTTAATATCCAGGAATGATAAGAGTTCCTGCTCTTTTCTCGCCTTCGCTTTCACCGCGGCGAGGAGACTTTTCGATATTCTCCGTTCATCAAGGCTTGGACGTGCCTGATAAAGCCTTCCCGTTGCCCTGGCGGCTCTATCAAGACCCTCCATATATTTCCAGGCATCGCGGACCGTGTTCGTCACGTTCTCCACCATTCCTTCCAGTATAACCAGGTTCCTGGTGGGTGGACTCGGTACAAATCCCTGATAAACGACCTGGAAGACCCCATTGGTCTCGCCTCCCAGCAAGGGAATACAGTAGGCGGCCTCTCCTATACGCGAACTCTGTCGGCATGATTGCGGCCATGATTTTCTCGAACCGTAAAGCGCAAGACCGCAACCATAAGCCAGCGCAGGACATTTTTGCGGGTTAGCGCTTTCTAACGCCTGACAAGGCCCGCCGGTAACATTACCCGCTATTACTCTGCGCGATATGCCCTTTTTAGCCGGGTCTATTAAATTAACTACCGCTCCCTGCGCGCCTCCTGTTTCCATCAATTGCTTCAATATCAAGGAGAGCAGATGATGGAAATCTCCTTCCAGATCTCCATGGGCATCTAAACCCATCCTGCCGCCCACGCCCTGGACTCGCAAAAAATTAGCTTCAATCATCATGTTTAGAAGGCCTCTTACCCAGGAAAGGAGATAAAACGCTCTATTTAAGTCGGCTTCGGGACGCCTGAAAGCCAGGTTCAGGGAACCGACAATTTTTCCCGAACCCAGATGTGGATGAAGGGGAATGCATACGTAAGAATTAAAACCCTTCTCTTTTACCCTCTCACGCAGATACCTTGAATCCTGAGTAAGGTTCCTGGTAATTATAGGTTCATGGCGCGACAGTACGAGACCTGGAAATCCTTCACCCGGCTTGAACCTGGTAATCTGGAAGAATGCCTTTTGCCATAGACCACTATGGCATGTAAGTATCATGCCTCGCCTTCGGGGATCTGAAAGGAAAATCTCCGCAGCTTCCGCCCCCGTTATATCACGCAGTAAATTGAGAGTCGTTTCCATGTTTTCCTGCGGGGAACCTTCGGAAACGGAAGTAATCAGCGTGGTAAGTATAGAAAGGTCCTGAACCAGTTCCGGAATCTCGTTCAAGCTGCTGACCGTACGCTCATATTCAGGCTCCGCAACGATAGCCCCTTTGGGTGGGGTGGTATAGAAACAGCCCAGGGCACCGCCTGGAACGGGAGGGAGGGCCGTAAGGTTGCACTGTAGCCTTAAAGGAGGTCCCGGCCCGTCCTTTATAAACAATAAAGAATGGCCCGACCATTTCCCCTGCTTAAGCGCCCTGACCGGCGGGCATTGAGGCCCGCAGAAGCGGCGCGAAAAGGCATCCCTGCCCTTGACCACCTCAAAGCAAGAGCGGCCAAGCGCTGCCTGATCGGGCACACCGATGAGCGCAGAGGCGCCCTTGCTCCACTGAACGATGCGCTGGCCTGGGTCGAGGACAAACAGCCCCCCCAACCTGCTCTTGATTAGTTGGTCGCCCGTCATATCCCTGTTGACTCAAAGGATTTTACGATATCAGCCGTCATGGTTTATAATTTATATCATGTAAATTGTCTTGTATAATTTTTTCAGTACCCGGAAGGTACATAATTACCCCCTGAAGAAGATATTGCGTTTAGGGGACATCTAGGACTTAAAACTGCGCGAGCGGTTGGATTCGGCATCGAGGGGTTGCTGAAAAAGTTGAAGGGCACGCCGGAATATGCCATAATCAGGGGAACCCTCTGGAAGATATCCGATGCGCCCTTCCCACAATATCTATAATTATTACACTCTTAGAGGAAGCGCAAAAAGAACGATATGGGAACTTCTGAAGCCTCCCCCCGCATGTAACCGGAACCTCCATCTTCAACTATTCCCATTTCTTGATTCCACTCAGCTCGAGCGAGGCGTAAAAAGCGAACTCGGGAATATAGATGAAAACGCGCCGCCACAGCCTTCGCGGCTCATGCATGAATCGCCATACCCATTCGACTCCATGTTTACTCATCCAGGCAGGAGCAGGCTTAACATCGCCGCTGATGAACTTGAATGCAGCGCCTATCCCGACCATCACTGGGACGTCCAGCTTATCCTTATGCTCGTACATCCAGCGCTCCTGCTTGGGGCAGCCCAGCCCCACCCATAGCACGTCGGGCTTCGCGCGGTTAATCATCTCCACTATCTCTGCGTCTTCATCTTCCGTCAACGGCCTGAAAGGAGGAGAATATGCGCCTGCTATCTCGATTCCCGGGAAACATTTC
>CAYVLI010000040.1:10546-12157 GCA_964452105.1 uncultured Nitrospinota bacterium | reverse complement strand
CTCACCCGGCGTTTAAAGCTTTCTGGCCAGCTTCCCATCTTTTCTCACACGCCAGAAATGCACCACCATCAAGACGCTTATCAAAAACGGCACGAAAGCCACGTGCAACACGTAGAACCGGAGAAGTGCGCTCTGGCCGATGGTATGCCCCCCCGTGAGGATAAAACCTATATCCGACCCGGAATCGACGAGGCTTAAGGGACCTTCCGCGCCGATAACGGGGAAAGCCTTTATCATGCTTGTACCCACGGTAACAGCCCAGTAAGACAGCTGATCCCATGGCAGCAGGTAGCCGGTGAAGCTCAAAAAAAGTGTGAAGAAAAGGAGCAGCACGCCCATCACCCAGTTGAACTCTCTGGGCGGTTTATACGCTCCCGTGTAAAATACAATGGCCATGTGAGCCATGACCGTGAATACCATGGCGTGGCCCGCCCAGCGGTGCATGTTCCTCAGAAGTTCCCCGTAAGCCACGGAAAAATAAAGATCTTTTATATCCTGGTAGGCGAACTCGACCGTCGGACGATAGTAGAACATGAGGAGTATGCCGGTCACAACCAATAATATGTACAGGAGAAAAGAAATTCCGCCCATGCACCAGGTGTGGCGAATACGGATATAGCGTTTGTTGATGGTCGCAGGATGTATGTGCAAAAAAAAGTTGCTCAGCGTGGTGAGTATCCGGTTCTTCCTGGTATCGGGATATCCATGCCTGAAGAAAGATTTCCAGACCTGCGTTCCAGTTATCCAGTCCTTGAACTTCGCCATTTACGGCCTGCTCTCGCGCTTTAATAAATTGGGGGAACCCTCTTTTAAAAAGGTTCCCCCGAATATCATCCGAAAACTTTCATTCAGTACACCGAACCCTATCACACATTTAAAAGATAGCGGCTGCCGACACGCTCCGGTTCCATGTTTCTCTGATCGGCCAGACGAATCCCGTTCAACCCGGTTCCTACCGTCAGCTCACCCTCTCCGTTGTTCAGTATAGGGACACGATAGAGCGGTTCCGGAGCCGGCCCGGCTATTACATCGCCTTCTACGTCGAACACGCTCCCATGACAGGGGCACCTGAAGAGCTTTTCGTCCTCTACCCAGTTGGGAGTACAGGCGAGGTGAGTGCAGATGGATACGAGAGCATAAAGCCCCTCTTCACGATGCACTATCCAGACCTTCTGTCCCTTCTTCCACTTTTCGCTGACAGAGTTCCTCGGATAATCCTCAACCCGGCCCGCCCTGAAATAAGCCGGCGGTTCGAAAAGCACCCTGGGCTTGAGAAAGCGCAAAAAGGAGTAAATCGATGCACCCACTGCGGCACCGAACCCCGCCCAACCGCACCACCGGAAAAACCGGCGTCTGCCGATCCTCCCCTCTGATTCCTTGCTTTGTCTGGATTGTTCGCCGCTCATCTAATAATTAACCGAACCGCTTGTCTATTGCCTTCTGAATTTCGGCCGGTGATTTGCCCTGCTTGTGCATTTGAAGCGCTAACAGCGCTTCTCCGACGCAGATGCCTCACGTGGAAGCGTGTCTGTCCGCATAACATGATAGCAGACTCTTATGGCCAAAGTTCTCCGCGCATCTGCAGTAGCAGTATAGCTGATCCAGGACTTC
>CAYVLI010000040.1:5732-10446 GCA_964452105.1 uncultured Nitrospinota bacterium | reverse complement strand
AAAATGAAAATGTTTGATTCTATAAATACCCTATAATATACTTTAGCACGTTTTGTCTGCGACTTGCGAAAAGATTCCTTTCCGAAAAAATGGCAATATGATAAAAACAGCGCTGATAACACTGGGATGCGCCAAAAATCAGGTGGATTCCGAAAAACTACTCGGCAGGCTTAACGGCGGCCCGTTGGTGGCGACTGACGACCCCGCAGAGGCGGAGCTCATTGTCGTTAACACCTGTGGTTTCATAGACCAGGCCAAGGAGGAGTCCATCGGAGTCATCCTGGAGGCTGCCAGGCTCAAGGAGACCGCCGCCTGCCGCGCCCTCGTGGTATGCGGATGCATGGCCCAGCGTTACGAACGAGAGTTGCGCGAAGAGATACCTGAAATAGACGCCATCGTCGGGTTCGACCGCTACGATGAACTGGAGAAAATATGCCTGGGACTGGTAAAAGGCTCTGCCGAAGAGCTTATTCCTTTAACCGTAAAACCGCCGAGAAAGCTTCTCAATCCGTCGCATTACGCATACCTCAAGGTATCCGAGGGGTGCGATAACCGATGCAGCTACTGCGTTATCCCTGATATAAGAGGCCGTCACCGCAGCCGCCCCATGAAAGAAGTTTTCGAGGAAGCCGAATGGCTCGCTGAGCAGGGGGTGGTGGAAATCAACCTCATAGGACAGGACACCACCCTGTACGGGACGGACATTTATGGCAGTCAGCGCCTGCATACGCTTATACGGCGATTGGGCGGAATCGAAGGCCTGAAGTGGATAAGGCTGCTCTACACCCATCCCGCTCACTGGTACCCTGAGCTGGTGAATGAACTGGCAGGAAACGAGAAAGTGGTAAAATACGTGGATGTGCCGTTGCAGCACGTATCGGACAGCCTGCTATCCGCCATGAACCGGAAAATCGACAAAGCGGGCATCGAGAGATTGATAGAGGAGCTGCGTTCGAGCATCGATGGGCTTACGCTGCGCACTACATTCATAGTCGGTCTGCCGGGAGAGACTGGTAAAAAATTCCGGGAACTGCTGGATTTCGTGGAGAAGTATCGCTTCGAGCGGTTAGGGGCATTCACCTACTCCAGGGAGGAGGGGACGACGGCAGCCACGCTCCCGGGGCAGGTGAGCGAAAAAATTAAACAGAGCAGACTGGACCTGCTCATGTCGATCCAGCAGGATATCTCGCTCTCTCTGAACAGCCGGCAGGTGCATGATACAGTGGAAGTGCTGGTGGATGGGCCGGCAGAGGAGCAGGGCTACGCATTGACCGGACGCGCTTCGGGCCAGGCCCCTGAAGTTGACGGCCGGGTGCTTATCGCCGCAGGCCGGGCCGAACCGGGTGATTTCGTCAGGGTGAAAATACAGGATGCCGCCGCATACGATCTTACAGGAGAGATCGTATAATCTATGGGTCATTCTCAAATAACGTCGAACTGAGGAAGGAATGAAAGATGAAGCTTTTCAATAAAAGGGGCGATGGAGGCGAGACCAGCCTGCTCTACGGAGGAAGAGTTCCCAAATCCGACCCTCGAACCGAGACTTACGGGACCCTCGACGAGGCTGCGTCCGCCCTGGGGCTCGCCCGGGCATTGTCTGGAAAGGAAAGGACTAAAGAAATAGTCCTGGACTTACAAAAAAAGCTCTTCATCATAGGAGCGGAACTGGCCACCCTGGATGAGAACCTCGACCGTCTAAAAGAGAAAATAGATGAGAACAATGTGGATGGGCTCGAGTCGCTCATCGAAGAAATGGAAGAAAAGATAGAGCTCCCCAGGGCTTTCATCCTTCCCGGGACGAATCCTGCCTCGGCGGCTCTGGATCTGGCTCGCACCATCATCAGGCGCGGAGAACGCAGGGCAGTGGCCCTGAACGAACAGGGGATATTGAAAAACCTTGAAATCCTTCGGTTCCTTAACAGGACGGCGGATTTAATCTTCGTCCTGGCCAGATTCGAGGAAACGGAGGGCTGAGCGCCTCTTTCATGTTGCGGTATGCCCCTGGAGATGATAATCTATATTATGGAAGCGCTGACTCAGCCGTAACAGATTGATATAGCTAATGATTCATGTAATCGATGCCTCCTTTAAATTCATCAAGGAAGGTGATGATAAATCAGGACCGCATGGGAGAAATATCGTGGCCGCCGGTATCGAATCCGGAACCATCAAAGACCTTAAGAATAAAGCCATCCAGACCAGGATAGATATATTAAAGATGTTGAACAGGGCCGGTTCCGGCCATACCGGCGGGTCTCTCTCCGTCGTAGAGATACTGGTCACCCTGTTCTATCACAAGATGCGGTTTCGAAGCGACGACCCTTCCTGGCCGGAGCGGGATCGCTTAGTTCTGTCCAAAGGGCATGGCGCACCTGCCCTTTACAGCGTGTTGTGCCGGACGGGGTTTTTCCCGGAGGAAGAACTCTGCAAGCTGCGAAAGCTGGGGGGAATACTGCAGGGACACCCTGAAAGCCGGTCGACGCCGGGGGTGGAAGTCTGCACGGGCTCGCTGGGCCAGGGGCTCTCACAGGCCAACGGCATCGCTCTTGCGCTCAAGCTTGATGGCAGCAGCTCCCGTGTTTACGCGGTCATGGGAGACGGAGAGATACAGGAAGGGCAGATATGGGAGGCGGCCATGACCTCCTCCCATTACATGCTGGATAACCTTTGCGCCTTCCTCGATCACAACAAGCTCCAGATAGACGGGCCTGTGGAGCAGATTATGTCCATATTTCCCGTGAGGGAAAAGTGGGAGGCTTTCGGCTGGTACGTGGAGGAGATAAACGGCCACGATATCGAAGCCATCATAGAATCACTCGAAAGGGCTGAGCAGGAAAAGAACAGACCTACCATTATCATCGCCAATACCATCAAAGGCAGAGGGGTTTCCTTCATGGAAGACCAGCTGAAGTACCATGGAGTGGCGCCCACAGACGAAGAGCTTGAACTGGCGCTGGTGGAACTGCAGGAAGCCAAACTGAACCTTTGAAACTGGCGCAGGAGGTACAGCGGGCTTCCGCCTGCCGCAAGCGGGCTAATTTCATTGTAATGTGAGGACCGAATCCCTTGGGCAAGATGCTTTCCACCCGTGATGCTTACGGGGAAACACTGGTGAAACTGGGAGAAGAACATCCCGAGATAGTGGCTCTGGATAGCGATCTCTCCGGTTCGACGCGTTCAGCGCTTTTCGGCAAGAGATTCCCTGACCGTTTTTTCAATATGGGAGTCTCCGAGCAGGACATGGTGAGCACTGCGGCAGGCCTGGCCGCCGCGGGTAAAGCGCCTTTCGCCAGCACCTTTGCGGTATTCATTTCCGGGAGGGCATGGGAACAGATACGGATTTGTATCTGCCTCTCAGGCCTCAATGTGACGCTGGTGGGCAGCCACGGGGGTATTACGGTAGGCGAAGACGGCGCCACTCATCAAGCCAACGAGGACATCGCTGTAATGCGTGTGCTTCCTAATATGACCATCGTGGTTCCTTCGGATGCCGTTGAGACCGAGAAGGCGTTGCGAGCTATATACGAATACAATGGCCCTGTCTACCTGCGCCTGGCCCGAAACAAGTATCCTGTCCTTCACGATGAGAGCTATAAGTTCGAGCTGGGCAAGGCGGACATTATTCGAGAAGGGAATGACCTGGCCATCGTGACCGCCGGCTACATGGTAAGCAAATCGCTGGAGGCGGCGCAGATGCTTAGCGGACAAGGGGTGGAAGCCTGCGTGGTCAATATGTCCACCATTAAACCCATCGACGAAGAGTGCGTGGTGAGAGTGGCGCGGGAAACGGGCGCCGTGCTGACTGTCGAAGAGCACTCGGTGATAGGCGGCCTGGGCAGCGCCGTGGCGGAGACCCTGGGCGAAAACTGCCCCGTCCCCATGAAACGCATGGGCATGAGGGATACATTTGGCCTGTCGGGAAATATTGAAGAGCTCTTGAAACACTTCCAGTTTTCGGAAGACCACATAGTTGAAGAAGCGCTCCAATTAATCGAGCGTAAGGCCAGATGAACAGCTTTGGGGATGGATGCTCCATCGTCAGGCAATCATTTAGAGGCTATTGGCAGATTCTACATTATCTGGCAGGCAAGAGGCTTTTTATCTGAACATTTTTATCGAATCCTTTGCAACAAAGTCTTGTGTGCTCAACAGAAAAATTCCTCGGAGCAACAAGTAAACGGGCGACTATCCCTTCCTCATCGACTCAGGCAAGGGGAGAGAATATGCCGGAGGTTCACAAAATGAAAAAAAGTAAATTCAACCCGAGGCTGGTTTTTGTACCGGCGTTGGTTCTGGTCCTTGCACTGTTCTTATGGGGCAGCTCGGAGGACGTGACCTGGGGTTCCCAGGAAACCTACGAAAACCTCAAGGTATTTACTGAGGTTTTATCGCTCATAGAGCGCAATTACGTCGAGGGAGTGGATTCTGAAAAAATTGTGGAAGGAGCCATCAAGGGAATGCTGAAGACCCTTGATCCTCATTCCAGTTACATGCCCCCTGAAGTCTACAAGGAAATGCAGGTGGAAACCCAGGGCAGCTTTGGGGGCCTGGGGATCGAGATCACCATCCGGGACAGCGTCCTGACGGTGGTGTCTCCCATCGAAGATACCCCGGCTTTCCGCGCCGGACTCAAGTCCGGAGACAAAATCATAAAGGTGGAAGGGGAAGATACGATGGATATGACCCTTTTCGATGCCGTCAAACGACTTCGAGG
>CAYVLI010000040.1:0-5632 GCA_964452105.1 uncultured Nitrospinota bacterium | reverse complement strand
AAGGGGAAGATACGATGGATATGACCCTTTTCGATGCCGTCAAACGACTTCGAGGTCCCAAGGGCGCTCCAGTAACCATAACCATTCTGCGTCCGGGAGAGAAAGAGCCGTTCGATGTCACCATAGTGCGAGACATCATCAAGATAAAGAGCGTGCGTCACAATCTGCTGGGGGATGGAATAGGTTACGTTAAAATAAGAAACTTCAACCAGAACACCAGCAATGAACTCGGCAAAGCCCTTAAGGAAATGGAGACCGCAAAAATAAGAGGGCTGGTGATGGACCTGCGCAATAACCCCGGCGGCCTTCTGGAGCAGGCGGTGGAGGTATCGGATCTGTTCCTGGGAGGGAAAAAGGTAATAGTCTCAACCAAGGGGAGGTTAAAGAACCAGAATATGACCTTCAACTCGCACGGGAAGGGCGCGCATCTGAAATATCCCATGGTGATCCTGGTCAACGCCGGCAGCGCAAGCGCCTCCGAGATAGTGGCCGGCGCCATGCAGGACTACAAAAGGGCCGTAATATTGGGGGAACAGACCTTCGGAAAAGGCTCAGTGCAAACCATCATCCCTCTGAGCGATGGTTCGGGGCTGCGGCTCACCACGGCCAGATATTATACGCCCAGCGGAAAGCTCATCCAGGGCAAAGGGATAACGCCTGATATCCTTGTTAAGGAAGAGGTGACGTCTCCTGCTGAGAAAGTGGAAAAAAAGAAATCCCATCCCGCGGTGAGGGAAAAAGACCTTAAAAACAGTCTTCCTCCCGCGGAGCAGGAAAAGGAGAAAACCGGAGAAGAAAAAGTCGCCGTAAAAGAGGAAAAGTTATTGGAAAAAGACGCCCAGCTCAAGCATGCCGTAGAGATATTAAAAAGCTGGGAAATACTGAAACATAGTAAAGAGCCCGGATAGCGGCAAGGGGATGGGAGAAAATTACAATCTTCTGGAACCGCATCACTTCGGTGAGAAGCCACCGAGAAGGGTCAACAACCTTTACCTCTGGATAATCCTGGCCGCGGTGGCGGCGGGATTGGCGCTAAGCATATATTTAAAAAAGGCGCCGGAGGCAGAGAGTCCCGCAAAGGAAGCGGCCGGAGCGCAGACGGAAGTTCAGATAGAGTACCAACCGGCGGATGAGGGTGCGGAAACAGCCACGGCTTCACGGCAGAACACTCCACCAGCCGTCTCCGAAGACAATTACCACCGCGTAGCCATAATCATAGACGACCTCGGTTACGACTTACAGGCGGCACGCCGATTCATCGAGATGGAGGCACCGCTTTCCTTTGCCATCCTTCCTCAAATCGCACACAGCAAACAGATAGCCGATCTGGTTCATGAACATGGCCGGGATGCAATTCTCCACCTGCCCATGGAGCCGCAGGATTACCCCGAAACGAACCCTGGGCCAGGCGCCATCCTCTCCAACATGACACAGCAGGAAATCATCAATACGCTGAACCGCGACCTGGCATCCGTACCGCAAGTAATAGGGATTAACAACCACATGGGGTCGAAACTGACCACCGATGCACAGGCCATGGAAACGGTAATGAATTATCTTAAGAACCATGGCTTATTCTTCATAGACAGCCTGACCGTTCCCGGCACGGTGGCCTACGCCACGGCGAAGAAGATAGGCCTCAAAACAGCGCGCCGCACCATGTTCCTCGACAACAAAGACGATGCCGAGGCCATATCCGAGAATATCATGATACTTGCGGAAAAAGCTACGAAGGTGGATGCTCTTATAGCCATAGCGCATCCCCATCCTGAGACTTACAAAGCTCTCAAAGAGACGCTCCCCATTCTGGAGAACGACGGCATAAGGATCGTGCCCATCTCCGAGCTGGTTAAATAATAGAAGAAGACAATATGAAAGTGAACGCTTAAAATTGGGAACCGGTCGGCAAGACGCCCCCTCTATTGACAATGAGTTTTTCAGCGCTCACCGGAAAAGGAATCCTTTCAAGATCTGGAGATAACCTGATGGATGAAATAAGGAACAGGCTGCGGGAAATAATAATCGAAAAATCTCTCTCTTTCGGTAAGTTCATCCTCTCTTCCGGGAAGGAAAGCTCATACTATCTCGATTGCAGGAAGGCTGCGCTACACCCTGAAGGTCTTTATTGCATCTCTCGTCTTTTCATCGACAAGATCGGAAACTGCGGGAAGAAGGTGGATGCCATCGGCGGTCTCACCATAGGAGCCGACCCCCTGGTGGCGGGAGTGGTGGCGCTCAGCCACGTGGAGGGCCGCCCCGTCGAGGGATTCATCGTCAGGAAGGAAACCAAAAAGCATGGCACGGCGAGGCAAATAGAAGGCAATCTCGAAGAAGGGTCCAGCGTGGTAATAGTGGATGACGTGGTTACCACAGGCTCATCCATCTTTCGCGCCATCGATGAAGTCGAAGCCATGGGATGCGATGTGGCCATGATCCTGGCCGTGGTGGACAGGGAAGAGGGCGGCGGAGAGTTATTCATGCAGAAGTACGATTACTCGCCCATATTTAGCATAGACGAAATATTGAAAGGGGTATGACCTCACATCCAGGGTTTACGGGCTGGGCGCGGCAAGCAGCGCCCCTACATAATTTTTATGGTTTAAGGTTGTCGCGCCACAGACGAGATATGAATTGTAGGGGCGCACGGCCATGCGCCCTTAAGTTAGCGTTCCTTTGAATTTATAACCCCCTCCCTTAATCCTTAGCGCCCGGGGTATAAGCGCCAACTTAAAGGTATCGCTGTGCTGCCGGGTCTCCGTACCCCCACAGCATTTGAACCCGCCAGGTTCGGAGACCTGGCAGCACTCGTCTAAGGTTGTCGCGCGACAAACGGGGCATGAATTGTAGGGGCGCACGGCCGTGCGCCCTTAACGGGATGGCGTGAAAGGGGGCGAACACGAGGATTGCCCCTGCTTAAAATGTGGTGTAGGGGCAGGGCTTGCCCTGCCCTGGGCGCGGCAAGCAGCGCCCCTACATGCGGAGACCTGGCAGCACAGCGGGTCATTGCAAACCCAATGTTATTCTGATCACCTTTATGGCGTCCAGAACGTCCACCGAGCCGTCCCCGTTGACGTCACCACTACTTGCGGCGGGGGCGCAGGAATAGACCGTGGTGTACACCTGGCTGCCGGATAAGGGAGCGCTCTGATCGCTGTCTATGCTGTAAGTGGCATTAGTGATGATGGCGCCGGTGCTGAGGGCGTCGCTTACCAGAACGGTGTAGCTTACCTGCCCCGTTGCCCCGGCGTTCAGGCTCCCCAGCGCCCAGGTGACTACGCCCCCGCTCAAAGTACTATCGCTCTAATCCTGATGCTAAACTAAGATATTCATTGCATTCGACAAATTTACATTCAAGTATACCCTCAAATTTTATATGAGGTAAAGCTATCTCTCCCACAAGAGGAATTTTTGTATCTATCTTCCCAAGGATTTTACCCGCGAGAATCACCGTTCTCTTACTTGTAAAGAGCCCTTTAGGGATTTTGGAAACATTAATAATTTCAGAATCAGTTACATCACCAGTAGTGAACACGCCTGCATTGGAAGATAGCATTGTTTCAAAGTGCGCTTTAACTGCCACAATTTCACGTTCGTAAATGAACGGATTTACGGCCAATTCTTCAGGAGAAGGCCATGCTCGAATATTATGTTTTTTAATAAAAGCTCTTATTAATCCCTTTATAACATCTTCTATCGAATAAACTACCATCAGGCCGCTATCCGCCTTGTAGCTGATGTGGGCGTTCCCCGAAGAGTCCAGGGCTATGGAGGTGAATCCGCCCACGTCTCCTGCGCTATCCACCGTCTCGGCGACCCACACCCTCAGTGCGTTGGTGGCATACTTGAGATCTCTATTTGTGTAGCCCAAGTAGCTAATGTGGGCGTTCCCTGATGAGTCCAGGGCTATGGAGGTGTACCCGTCGAAGTCTCCCACGAAGTCCACCGTTGTTGTAACCCAGGGCCCGGAGGTGTTGATGGTGTACTTGAGGTCGCCGTTTGCGGAATCAAGGTAACTGATGTGGACCTTACCCGATGAGTCTAGGGCTATGGAGGTGTACCTGCCCACGCTTCCCGCGCCGTCCACCGTCTCCGTGACCCACACCCCTGAAGCGTTGGTGGCGTACTTGAGGTCTGCGTTTGTGACATCGTGGTAGCTGATGTGGACCTTCCCCGAGGCATCCAGGGCGATAGAGGTAAACAAGCCAACATTTCCCGCGCTGTCTACCGTTTGGGTGACCCAAGCCCCCGAGACGTTGGTGGCATACTTGAGGTCGCCGTTTGTGGAATCATAGTAGCTGATGTTTGCCTTTCCCGAGGTATCCAGGGCTATGGAGGTGTACCAGCCCACGTATCCCGTGCTGTCAACCGTTTCAGTGGCCCATGCCCCCGAGGCGTTGGTGGCGTACTTGAGGTTATCGTTTGTATAATCGTAGTAGCTTATGTGGGCCTTCCCCGAGGAGTCCAGGGCTATGGAGGTGTACCAGCCCACGTTCCCCGCGCTGTCTACAGTCTCTGTCACCCACACCCCCGAGGCGTTGGTGGCGTACTTGAGGTTGCCGTTTTCGTAATCGTAGTAGCTGATGTGGGTGTTCTCAGAGGCGTCCAGCGCAATGGAGGTGTACCCGCCCATGTTTCCTGTGCTGTCCACCGTCTCGATGTTCCACACCGCTGCCGCGGAATTCGATAAGAGGGCGAAAAGGAGGGTTATTATCAAGAGAGCAGGGAAAGAGATTTTTTTATGGTTCATGGCGCTACCTCTCATAGAAAATGGTTGTCGTGTTGCCCGGGCGACCACAGAGGGCCGCCCCTACGGTACCTGGCAGGTTCAACTGCTGTCGGGTGCGGAGACCCGACGGCACAATGAAACCCCGCCCAGCCATCCCCGCAACGGGGAGCAAGAGAGGTTGGCAGGGATATATTATGATGTTCTATTATTATCCTCTCATCGCGCTGCAATGCAAGCGGCTTTTTTACCGGTAGGGGCGACCGACAGTCGCCCTTTACAATTTAATACGTAGAGACAATTCATTAATTATCTCTACGTGGGGGAAGATGAGGTTGGTTCCTGCTGTTTCCGTGGGGCTGATGGGGCGTATGCCATAAGCCCCTACAGAAAAAATTTATGTTCGAAGGGTGTCGCGCAACAAACGGGGTATGAATTGTAGGGGCGCACGGCCGTGCGCCCTTAAGTTAGCGTTCCTTCTGAAGGCGATGGTTGTCTATGAGGCGTATGCCATACGGCTACAAATGAGGGATGGCGTGAAAGGGGGCGAACACGGGGATTGCCCCTGCATAAAACATGGTGTGGCTGCCTGGTGGGCACAGCCCACCCTACGGACTGGATTCCCGCTTCCGCGGGAATGACAGAGGGGGAACGGGAATGACATAAGGATACCCGCCCTTTTAAGGGTGGGAGCTTCACTCACCACGCTGAATGCGTGGGGCGAACCCCCGGATTCATCCGGGGGATTCTTTTTTGAGGTAACTCCAGGTAACTAAATACTTGACATAAAAAACAGCTGTTGCGTCTGAACAACCTATCAGCGGCGGTAGGCCTGCCGACTGGTGGCGGACAGGCCGCCGTCCACCGGCAGAATCACGCCGGTCACCCATCTCGATTCGTCGCTGGCCA
>CAYVLI010000039.1:0-12185 GCA_964452105.1 uncultured Nitrospinota bacterium | reverse complement strand
TCCGCCGTCTCGCCTTTCATCTTGAGGGTCACCATGAAGGCGGCTATCTGGGCGGGTGTGGCCTGTCCGTCCATGATGGTTTCCATGGCGCGGCGCGCTTCCTCTTCGGTGAGGTTTTCCCTGTCTATGAGTTTTGAAATAGTTTCACGCATCATGTTGTCCACTTAATTATTTATCTTTTATTCCAGGCCGCTCCTGGCGAGTTCCACCGCCCTGAACAGCGCCTTGGCCTTGTTCACGCTCTCCTGATACTCATTCTCCGGCACCGAATCGGCCACTATGCCGCCGCCGGCCTGGATGTGTCCTATACCGTCCTGCACGGCCAGCGTCCTTATGGTTATGCAGGTATCCATGTTACCCGAGAAGCTGAAGTACCCCACAGCGCCGCCGTATGGGCCGCGCTTGCATGGTTCAAATTCCTCGATTATCTCCATGGCCCTTATTTTGGGTGCGCCGCTGAGGGTGCCTGCGGGGAAACAGGCTCTCAATACGTCGAAACAGTTTTTCCCGTCGAGAAGCTCGCCGGACACATTGGAGACTATATGGAGAACGTGGGAATATTTCTCGATAACCATCAATTCGTCCACGTTCACCGTACCCAATTTGGACACCCTGCCGACGTCATTGCGACCCAGGTCCACCAGCATTATATGCTCCGCGCGCTCCTTGGGGTCGCTGAGCAGTTCCTCGGTGAGCCGCTGGTCTTCCTCCGGGGTGGCCCCCCTGGGCCTTGTGCCTGCGATGGGCCGCAACTCCACCTTCTTTCCTTCCAGGCGCACCAGCACCTCGGGAGAGGAACCCACCAGATGCAGGTCTCCCAGCTTGAGGTAGAACATGTAAGGGGAGGGGTTTACTATGCGCAGGGCACGGTAAACGTGCAGCGGATCCACTCCTATAGGGGTCGAAAACCTCTGGGACAGCACCACCTGTATTATATCTCCGGCTTTAATATATTCCTTGGCGGCGATGACGGCCTGCTTGAACTTTTCCTTTTCAAAGTTGGAGGAGAATTCAGACCCTCCACTCCGATCGGCGGTGGCCACGGATGGGCGCGGCTCCGCCCTGCCTTTGAGCCTGGAGATTATGGACTCTATCTTGTCCACCGCTTCCTGATAGACCTGCCTGCTGTCCCCGTTCTTCAGGTGTGCGTTGGAGACGACCTTTATCTTGTGGGCCACGTTGTCGAAAATAAGGATGGTGTCTGTAACCATGAACATGGCGTCGGGCAGTTGCAGCTCATCGACGGTGTCTTCGGGGAGCTCTTCGAAGAAGCGCACCATGTCGTAGCCCAGGTAGCCGACGGCTCCACCGAAGAAGCGTGGCAGCCCTGGAACTTCCACGGCCTGGTAATCGGCCATGAGTTCTTCGAGGGCCGTATAGGGGTCTTCCACTTCTCGCTCCTGGGATAAGCCGTCCCTCGTTATTTCCACCTTGTTGCCCTTGCACTTGAAGACGACCGATGGCTGGCTGCCCAGGAAGCAGTACCTGCCCCATTTCTCGCCGCCTTCGACGCTTTCCAGCAGGTACGAATATGGCCCTCTGTCTATCTTGAGGAAGGCGGAGACGGGTGTTTCCAGGTCCGCGAGGATTTCCCTGTAAACCGGAATGAGGTTTCCCTTCTCGGCCAGTCGGCAGAACTCTTCATAGGAGGGGTTGTACAATTGCTTTGGTTCTTGACTCATAAAGCCGCCTTATGCGCATCGTATCGTTGTCTTAAAATGCTTGCACCCATGCAAATTGTTGTAGTTAAAAGAAATCTTTGAATCTTCAGGAAATTATCATAACAGCCTGAAACTGTCAAGAAGACCGCCTGAAAGCGGCGGCGTGCTTGATGAAGGTATCCTCTAAAGTGCCATAATCGGCGCCCTCGGCCACCATGGTTATCTCGATGGCCCCTGCGCTCACCGGGGCAGCTATATAGCCTCTGGCAACGGGCGGTTTTTCAGGGTCTGTTATGCTGTAAATCATGTAGGTTTCGACGCCGGAGAAGAACATGAACACCAGGTAGTGGAAATTCATCCCGACGTTCGCTTGCAGCTCCTGCAGTACGCGGTCGATGTATCCCCAGAAGACTTTTTTTAAATCGTCGAGTTCCATGGGTCTGGAAAACTCTATTTTTCTGTTCAACTTCATTACTACCGGCGGCATGCTAACCTCATGTGCTGATGATAATGGATGCTTCGGCCGATACCGGCCTTTTCAGGTATGGTCCCTGGCCTTTGTTCCTTATGATGCTTCGAACCTGCTCATCCGGGCGATGGGTTTTTACAATAAATCTGTTTCTTTCGCTCGGTAAAAGAATTTCTGAAGGCTGCGAATAAAATAACCGAGGCGATGCCGAGGACACCACCATAAATAAATATCGTACCCGGGGCGGCGTTTTGCCATAAAAACCCTGCTATTAGATTTGCCGGCAATGCTATTAAACCCATGGTGGCATGAAATGTTCCCAACGCTGTGGCTCTCAGATTTTGCGCCGACAAATCGGCTACATAGGCGCGCTGGTTTCCATCAATGATGGCATAGACTATGCCGTAAAGTGCGAACAGGATTACAAAAGCTGTGAGAGAATTGAAAAATGCGAATCCCAGAGATGTCAGCGAATAGAGCATGTACCCGAAAACGATTACCTTTTTTCTACCAATTCTGTCAGAGAGCTTGCCCAGGGGAATAGCGAACAGGGCATAAAAAATGTTGAATAGTACATAAAGGAAGATGGGCACACCTATCGATAATCTGCCGGTAAAGGACTCCTGTGCTCTGAGGATGAAGAACATGTAACTGAAATTGGCCATGGTGAATACGCCGGAAATCAATATAAACATTCTGAGGGATTTGGGCAGTTTTTTCATTCCCATTCTAAAGGTTATATCCTGCGGCTCTTTCTTACCTTCTTTCAGGAATTTCAGGGGTATTAAGGAGAGAAAGGCGATGATTGCGGCTACGAATATTATCGATCTGAAGTCTAATTTCAAGAACCAGAAAAGGATTAAGACGGTTATCGACCCTCCGATTGCTCCGGAGGTATCCATCGCTCTATGTATTCCGAATCCCCGGCCCCTTTCTCCCGGCATGGAGTCGGCGAGAATGGCGTCTCTGGGCGCCGTTCTCAGGCCTTTACCGACTCTTTCCAGGCCGGAAAATATAAGGATATGCGTGGAGACCTTTGAAAAAGCCAGCAACAGCTTGAAGGATGAAGAGACCAGATAGCCGGATAAAACAAACGTTCCCCTTTTTCCGGTCTTGTCGGACCAGTAGCCGGCCGGGACCATCAAGAGATTTGAAACGCCGTCCCTTAACCCACCGATTAATCCGACCATTAAACCGGCGCCCCCTAACGCGGTGATGAACATGGGCAGAATCGGCATTATCATTTCGCTGCTGAAATCGTTCAAAAAGCTCACGGCGCCCAGCAAGAGTATGTTGGCGCTGATCGTTTTCGATAGTTTATTTTTCATGTTCTTTTCTCAATATTTCACTTCCACCAGATAGAGTCCCCTGGCGGTGGCCGTGGGGCCGGCAGCCGTCCTGTCTCTGGCTTCCAGTATCTCCTTTATGTCCTCAGGCTTCAGTTTTCCTCTGCCTACCTCCACCAGGTTGCCCACTATAATGCGCACCATGTAACGAAGGAAGGATTCTGCTTCGAGTGTGAACTTGATGAAATCGCTTTCTCTGTTTACGCGTGCGCTTATTATATTTCTGACAGGGTTTCTGTCACTGCTGGAGGCGGCTCTGAATGAGGAGTAATCCTTCTGGCCCTGAAAGTGAGTGAGCGCGGAGGCCATTCTCTCCAGGTCAATGAAGTAGGGTATGTGCCAGGCGTAATTCCTGTAGAATGGAGAGGGTTCCCGTCTGTTCAGTATCAGGTAGCGGTATGTTTTGCTCAGCGCCGAATACCTGGAGTGAAAATCGAGTGGGACGTCCTCGGCTTCTCTGACGGCGATATCATCCGGCAGCAGGCTGTTCATCGCCCGTACGAGGGATGAGCTGTCTATCCTGGAATGGGTCTTGAAATTGACCACCTGCCCAAGGGCGTGTGTTCCAGCGTCGGTCCTGCCTGAGGCCATGGTCCTCACCGGCACATCGGTTATGCGGCTCAATGCGGCTTCGACTTCGGCCTGCACCGTGGGCTGATCATTCTGAATCTGCCAGCCGAAGTAGTTACTGCCGTCGTATTCGAGGGTCAGCCTTATGTTCCTCATCTCACTCACGGGACGAAGACCGGCCCTGCACTCCTATCTCATCATCCCGCCGGGCAATCTCAGCCGCTACGTGGCGAGGGCGTCCGCCGTTTTTTCGAGTAGCGTAGAACTCTGCTCGTGAAACAGAATCTGACGGAGGTAGAGGCCGGTGTATGAAGCGTCGTTTCGGGTGATTTCCTCGGGGGTGCCTGCGGCCACCACCCAGCCGCCTTCATCCCCGCCTTCCGGGCCGAGGTCTATGATATGGTCCGACGTCTTGAGCACCTCCATGTTGTGCTCTATGACTATGACGGTGTTTCCTGAATCGGTAAGACGGTCGAGCACGCTCAAGAGCTTCTTGATGTCGTCGAAATGAAGGCCGGTGGTGGGTTCGTCGAGCATGTAAAGTGTTCGCCCGGTGCTCCTCTTGCTGAGCTCCCTGGCCAACTTCACCCGCTGGGCTTCTCCGCCCGAAAGGGTTGTGGCGGGCTGGCCCAGCCTTATGTAACCGAGGCCCACTTCGTGCAGAGTTTTGAGTATGGTCTGGACTCTGGGGATATTTGCGAAGAAGTCGAGGGCCTGGGTGACCGTCATATCCAGCACATCGGCAATGTTCTTTCCCTTGAAGCGGACGTCCAGCGTCTCGCGGTTGTAGCGGCTTCCTTTGCAGAGGTCGCACTTCACGTAGATGTCCGGCAGGAAGTGCATCTCTATTTTAATGGTCCCGTCTCCCCTGCAGGCTTCGCAGCGCCCTCCCTTCACGTTGAAGCTGAACCTCCCGGGCTGGTATCCTCTGGCCCGCGATTCCGGCATCTGGGAGAAGATGTCCCTGATTCCGGTGAGCAAGCCGGTGTAGGTGGCGGTGTTGGAGCGTGGGGTGCGGCCTATGGGGGACTGGTTTATGTCGATTACTTTATCTATATATTCGACTCCGCGTATCTCTGAAAAACGGCCCGGTTTATCGCTGGACCTGTACAATTCCTTCCGCAAGGCGCTGTAGAGCGTGTCTATGAGGAGGCTGCTCTTGCCGGAGCCGGAGACTCCGGCTATGCATGTGAACACTCCCAGAGGTATCTTCACGTCTATGTTTTTGAGGTTGTTATGTGAGCAATTTATTAATTCGAGAAACTTTCCGTTATGCTTTCTTCTGATAGGGGGGATTTCTATGCTGCACTTTCCGGCAAGATATTTCCCGGTCAGTGAGTCGCGGCTTCTGATTATTTTAGGGGGCGGTCCGGAGGCCACCAGGTATCCTCCCCTCACACCGGCGCCTGGTCCCAGGTCAAGGACGTAGTCCGCTTCGAGTATGGTCTCCCTGTCGTGTTCCACTACTATGACCGTGTTGCCCAGGTCCCTCAACCGCTTCAGCGTCTCGAGGAGCTGCAGGTTATCCCTCTGATGCAGGCCTATGGTGGGTTCATCCAGTATGTAGAGGACGCCGACCAGGCTGGAACCTATCTGCGTGGCCAGCTTTATGCGCTGGCCTTCTCCGCCTGAAAGGGTGGCGGCAGACCTGTCCAGGGTGAGGTAGTCCAGGCCGACATCCTTCAGGAAGCGGAGCCGGTCTCTTACTTCCTTGATTATCCTTTCGGCGATCTCTTCCTCGTGTGGAGGGAGCGACAGGCCTTCGAAGAAGTTCAGGGCGTCTTTAACTGAAAGAGCGGTGAGATGCCCTATGTGCACTCCCCCCACTTTTATAGCCAGGCTCTCCGGCCTGAGCCGGGCGCCGCTGCAAGCGGGGCAGGGTCCGTTACCGGTATGTTTCCACGCTTTTTCCCTTTTACGGCGCCTCCAGTTTCGCCTGTGGAATTCTCCCGGTTCGGTTCCCAGGCCGTTGCATGCCTCACAGGCGCCGTGGGGACTGTTGAAAGAGAACATCCGGGGCGATATCTCGGGATAGCTGATGCCGCATTCGATGCAGGCGAACTTCTCGCTGAAGAGCATCTCCCGACCGTCCTGCATGGCTATCAACACCAGGCCATCAGTCAGGTTGAGGGCGGTCTCCAGCGAATCGGAAAGCCTGCCTTGCAGGGCGGGCCTCATGACCAACCTGTCCACCACCACTTCTATGTTGTGCTTCTTCCTTTTATTCAGGGTTATGTCCTCACCCAGTTCCCTGATCTCCCCATCCACGCGGATTCTCACGTAACCCCTGCCCGCGAGATCGGCGAACTCCTTGCGATATTCGCCTTTTCTGCCGCGCACTATGGGGGCAAGAACCTGTATCCTGCTCCCCTCCGGAAGCTCCATGATTTGGTCCACCATCTGGTGAATGGTCTGGGAGGAGATAACCCTGCCGCACTTGTAGCAGTGCGGGATGCCCGCTCTGGCGAAGAGCAGCCGAAGGTAGTCGTATATCTCAGTGACAGTGCCCACGGTGGACCTGGGGTTTTTGCTGACGCTCTTCTGTTCGATGGAGATTGCGGGGGAGAGACCCTCTATGGAATCGACGTCGGGTTTGTCCATCTGCTCCAGGAACTGCCTGGCGTAGGCGGAGAGGGATTCCACGTAGCGGCGCTGCCCCTCGGCGTATATGGTGTCGAAGGCCAGAGAGGATTTGCCGGAACCGCTCAACCCCGTTATGACCACCAGCCTGTTTCTGGGTATTTTAAGGTTCAGGTTCTTGAGGTTGTGCTCCCGGGCGCCTCGTATGACTATGTTTGCAACACGCATACTTTTCTTATCTTATGCTCTCAAAGGAAGGGGATTTCAGTAACTTCACAAAATATCACCGGGGCGGATGAAAGTAAAGTTGATAATGCGAGAGCCCGGGGGCGCACTCTTTCTCAGCGGCGCAGCTTTTTTACCAGCTTCGCTACTTCTCCGCCCAGCCGCCTGCTTGAGCCATCGTAAAGGACTGTGCTCCGGCCGTCTTCATCGACCATTTCCACACTCAGCGCACCGTAATGATCTTCCTCCACCATGCCTTTGATGACCATGCCGTGGATGAGCATGGCCTGTAGCAGGCTCAGGTTGGTGATTTCGTTGCCGCCGCCTATGTGGGATGAAGAAGAGAAAACACCTCCCACCTTGCCGTTGAGAGAGCCGTGAAAATAGGTAGTCTCATCCAGAAACTTCTTCATGGTTGAGGATACATTTCCCATCCTGGACATGGAGCCCAGTATGATTCCGTCGGCCTTAACAAGCTCTTCAGGATTTGTTTCCGCTACCGGTTTGGCGAGAGCATCGATTTCCTCTTCTTCCACTCCTTCCTTCACCAACATTGCCATGCGTTCGGTATTACCCCCTATGGAATCGTAAACGATAATCACATCGGCCATCTGGAATCCCTCCATTTTTTTGGACGCGAACACAAAGACAGCGGCAAAAGCACCTTTTCTATAGCTGAATATACGAAAAACGGCAAATGTTTGCAAAAAACAATCTTTATGTGTGGGAAAAGATAGATGACGTATTATATTTTTCAGGTAATCGACGAACATAAACCTTTGCGAAAGATGGAAAAAATCTTGACAGGAGAAGGAGTTTCCGTTAGAAACAGGATAAATAACGTCATATTATGTCTATTAAAATTACAAAAGCCGGAGAATACGCGATAAGGGGCATGCTCTATATGGCTGAGCAGCCGGAAGACAAAGTTGTCACCATCGGCGAGGTGTCTTCAAAGAGGGATATTCCCCGGGGTTTTCTGGCCAAAATTTTTCAGGCCCTGGCCAGAGCGGGGTTGGTCTATTCGACTCAGGGCAACACCGGCGGCTTTATGCTGGGCAAACCCAAAGACCGAATAACTCTGCGGGAGATAGTTGAAGCGGTGGAGGGGCCCGTCTATCTTCAGAAATGTCTGGCGTACAACGGCGAATGCAGCCGGGCGGAAACATGTTCAGTGCGGCAGGTATGGATGAAGGCCCAGCAGGAGCTGCTTAAAGTCCTGGAACAGGCGGACCTGGACTCGCTTACAAGCAACAAGCCCATCAATCCGGATGAGGCATCCCCCTGATAGGCGGCTGATGCCATTCTCCCACCTTCGTTTGTAGAACCGATGCACCTTTCACCCGCTGTCCGCAGCAAGATAATCATCCTCATCCGTGCCAGGCTGCGAATAACTATAAAAAACTTTGACAGTGAGTGGGGTATAATTTATATTTAGTATAAATTAGTAATGAAGCCAAAATGTGTCCGAGGTGTAAGATGAGTCTTACGGAACAGAAAGCTCAGTACAGGTTCAAGGAAGCGGGGTTGAAGATGACCCCCCAGAGGATTGCAGTCTTCAGGGTCATGGAGGGAAATTCGAGCCACCCTTCCGCCGACGATATCTACAGGGAGATCAAGAAGGATTACCCCAACACCTCCATGGCTACAATTTATAATACCCTTGAATCGCTCAAGGAACTGGGGCTTATCAGGGAGCTCACCATCGAGCCGGACCGCAGGCACTTCGATCCCGATGCCTCTCCCCACCATCATATAATCTGCACCCGCTGCCGCCGCATAGAGGACATCTTCGAAGAACTTCCTGAAGTAACCCGCCTGCCGGCATCCGTGGAGGCCGGGTTCAACCTGCAGGGTTATAACGTAGAGTTTTATGGAGTGTGCAAAGCCTGCAGTAAGAAGTAGCGCCACCACTTGTTAATAATCAGCATCATAACAATTTGATAGGTATTTCTATTAGATGCGGTGCATGTGCATACGCTCAATATGTGGCTCGAAGGTTTTGATGCTGTCGCTCGTCTTAGGTGCCATTCTTTTACTCTCTACCGAGGCTCCGGCCACCCACCTTACCATCAGCGAAAAACCGGGAGAATCACCGCTCCTTTATGCTATCGCGGGCATAGGGCTGGTGCTGATATTCCTGGCAATACTGTTTCTGTTGGGGGTATTCGTTTCCAGAGGGGTCAAAAAGGGGTGGTGTCTATTGATTTCCGGCGTAATCGTGGTCGTAGCCGGGGCCATCCTGACCGCGGAAGAGGGGGGCGCAGCGCTCGACCACCATGACCGGGCATTGTCTTTGCCTCTGATGGCTCTGCTGGCCTCACTCGGGCTGGGGGTGTTCCTGCTCTTTTTCTGGGCGTACAAGACCGGTCAGTTTCGGGGAGTGGAGGAGGTGAAGCAGAGGATGCTGGAGAGGGAGATAACATTTCTCTATGATAATGAAAAAAAGGAGGGAGGAGAACCGGATGAACGAGACCCTGGTTGATTCCAGGCTTATCAAAAACTTTCTGGTCTCATCGCTTATCTGGTTTCTCGTATCAATCGTAATTGGATTCATAATTTCCATGAAACTGCTGTACCCGGACTTCCTGGGGCACATCTCGTGGCTCTCTTACGGGCGGATGCGGCTGGTGCATACTAACGGGATAGCCTTCGGCTGGCTGACCACGGCATTCATAGGATTGGCTTACTACATAACTCCGCGCCTCACTGGCGTACCCATGCACAGCAGCGGGTTGGCCAAATTCACTTTGTGGTTCTGGAACGGGATTATCGCAATATCAGTTGTTACCCTGCTGGCCGGCTACAATCAGGGTCTGGAGTGGGCGGAGATGGCCTACCCGGTGGATATCCTCATTTTGATAGCGCTGGTGATGGTCGCCACCAATGTATTCAAGACCGTATTTAACCGGAAAGAGAAGCAGCTTTACGTGAGCATGTGGTATTTGTGCGGGGCGCTGGTTTGGACCGTCATGAACTATGCAGTGGGTAACACCATCCCTTATTACTTCGCATCCGGTGTTAACGGCGCGGCCATATCGGGCTACTACATTCATAACACGGTAGGCTTGTGGATTACTCCCGTGGGTCTGGCGGTAGCCTATTATCTCTTTCCCGTGCTGACGCGGTCCCCTCTCTACAGCCACAAGCTCTCCATACTGGGGTTCTGGACCATAGCATTCCTCTACCCTTTTACGGGAGCGCACCATTTTATATACAGCGCAATACCCCACTGGGTGCAGACGGTGGCAATCGTCGCCAGCATGCTGATGATACTTCCGGTGTGGACGGTGCTGACGAATTTCTTCGGCACCATGAAGGGAAACTGGGAGAAGGCCATCGGAAACGTTCCCCTGAAATTTCTCATTGCCGGGACGATATTCTACCTGCTGACCTGCATACAGGGCCCCGTACAGGCGCTGGCAACCCTGCAGCCTATACTGCACTTTACCGATTGGGTGGTGGGACACGCCCACATGGCCCTGCTGGGTGTATTCACCTTCTGGGTTATAGCGGCCATATATGCGCTGCTCCCGGCGCTGACGGGGAAGCAGATATGGAGTAAGACCCTGAGTGAAGCCCACTACTGGCTCACTCTCATACCGGTGACCATCTTCTTCTTGAGCTTGTGGGCGGTGGGGCTGATAGAAGGGACCATGTGGAGCGCCGGAGTCTCATTTTATACTCCGCTGCAAGCGGCCAGGCCCTACTGGATGCTCAGGACTCTGACCGGTTCGATAGTCATAGCGGCTCAGTTCTTATTCGTCATAAACGTTTTCAAAACCATTACTTCGGGCAAGCCTGTTGCCGCCGGGTCGTAAGTGCATGGGAAAAGGCAGTATATGGGGATGAAGCGTAATACTAACTATTCGTTATCAGGGGAGAGATAGATAGATGAAATTGAATAATGTGATATTCATCGCCGGTCTGGGATTCTTTATGCTCTCGTTCCTCATCGTGGGAATACTGCCCTGGATACAGGGTGCCGGAATCGATCCCGCACCCTACCTGACCGATTACAATGATGCGGAGAGATTGGGGCGCAGCATTTACATCCGGGAGGCGTGCTGGCACTGTCACTCGCAGTTCGTGCGGCCGGTGGGAGGGGAATCAGAGCGGTACGGCCCTGTTTCCAGGATTAACGAGTACGTTTACGACAGGCCGCAGCTTTTCGGCACCAGGAGGATCGGTCCAGACCTGGCCAGGGAAGGAGGCAAGAGGCCGGACGGATGGCACATGGCTCATCTCAAGGACCCTCAGTCGCTGGTGGCCGTGTCTGTGATGCCCAAATATACCTGGCTGACGGATGAGGAACTGAAGGCGGTCACCGCTTATCTCCAGAAGCTGGGGACGGGGATAGGAGACTGGCGTAAAACGCAAACGGCGGAAGCAACCGAGAAACCCGCGGCCGAAGAAGAAGGGAAATCATCCCTTCGGTGGACGCCCGAATTGCTGGCCAGGGGAAAGCAGATTTTCGGACAGCTATGCGTGGGCTGCCACGGCCCCAACGGCGATGGGAAGGGGCCTGTGGCCCCGGCCCTGACACCCAAGCCGGCTGATTTCACCGATGATGACTGGATAAAGGGCGGCGGCGACCGGGATGTATTCAATACTATAACCACCGGCATCCCGGGGACGGCCATGGCACCCTTCGGCGCCCAGATGAACGAGCAAGATAGATGGGCCCTGGTTTTTTACGTTAAATCATTTTCCGGAGAATAAATATATAAGTTCCGGCGTCCATACAAATCATGGGTGGCAGTAAGGATGAAAGAGCATAAGTACGAATTCTCTGAAATCGAAGAGAAAGAAGGCAGAATTCCCACCTGGCTGAAGGTGGCTTATGTGCTAATGATCGCCTGGGGGGGCATTTACCTGGCTCTATACCTTCGTTCCTGAAAAGGATAATGCGGAAAAAAGCGCATTTATTGATTAAATTCGATATATTTACTCCTGTTTCTATTAATTACCGGATGTTCATCTGTTAGCATAAGAGTTGTCTGTTTTTTCAACTCTGAATCGGTTAAATCCTCTGGGTCAGGCTCTTCAACGGCCCGCCAGAGAGTGAGAGCGCTTATTGAGTTCGAGTAGATCGTGACGGGTTTTTGAGGCGTTGACGGGTCGAAAAGCAAATTAGCGTGATCGACCGAGATTTAAAAGAACAGTTTTAAAAGGAGGGTTAAATGAGGTTTAACAGATTACTTCTGACTTCTGGCATAGGGCTACTGACAGTTTTCCTTGCGATTGGTTTTATGCCGCGGATAAATTTTTCGGGGGGAATAATAGGCGGTCAGGTGATTAAGAATGCATATGCCTCTGAAAATGGTCATGGCG
>CAYVLI010000038.1:0-12200 GCA_964452105.1 uncultured Nitrospinota bacterium | reverse complement strand
TCGATCAAGCTCTGGTCGCCCCACGGCGAAAGAACGGTCGCCCTGGACGCCTTCGATAAATATGCCGGTACCGCCGGTAAAGAGATACAGAATATCTATAACGGCGAATTTCAGGTGAGCGCAAACTTAGATAGCGGCGCCACAGATCTTCGCGGAACGCACCCCCTGTCAATAACCTATGACGAAACCGCTGACACTAACCTCCATGCTAAAACCGACAGCATGGGTAGCAGCGGAACCATCGCCGACGTGCTTGACAACGGCAAGGTGCAGTGTTCCTCCTGCCACGATGTACATAATCAGGAGTCCGTGGCTGGCACACACCTTCTGCGCGTCGCCCAGAAGGGTAGCTCTCCATCGGGGCTATGCCTGACCTGCCATATCAAGTAGCAACTTCTGCTTCCGGAGGGTGAAGGCCCTTAACCAGAGCCTCACCCCCGGAAGATTTTCCTTTGGGGAAAGCGAGAGCGGATATGTTGAAAAATAAAGGGCACAACAAAATTGAAAAGGGAGCCCTTGCTACTTTCATAATGCTGATCGCTGTACTCCTTATGGTGGCGGTAATCTTCTTCTCTTCCACAGCACACGCAGTCGGCGCTTCAAACGGAATAAAGGGTAGCCCGCACGATTTCTCCGGCAACGTGCTGTTCACGAACCTGACTTTCGAGATTTGCCGCGTGTGTCACATACCACACGATAACGAATCAACCAACCAGTATTATCTGAATGGCCTCCTGTGGAACCACAAGGTCAGCTCCGCTACCTATACCATGTATAATTCAACCTGGAGCAAAAGCTTGGACGGCCAGCAATCCGCACAGCCAGATGGCACGGCCAAGTTATGCCTCGGCTGCCATGATGGGACTGTTGCCCTGGATACTTTCGATAAATACGCCGGTGGCGTCGATTTCATGAGCGACGTCAATCCCAACCGCATAATACCAAAATTTTCGGATGGAGCCAACCTTGACCTGCGGGGGACACACCCCCTATCAATAAAGTATGACCCGGTTGCAGACCCTAAGCTCAATCCCACCAATACCGTGATGGGAACGAGTGGAACCATCGCTGATGTCCTGGATAACGGCAAGGTCCAATGCTCTTCCTGCCATGACGTGCACGATCAGGAGACTGTCTCCGGGACCCAACTCTTGAGAGTTAGGAATGGGGGTGGGGGAAGCTCCCCTTCCGGGCTCTGCCTTACATGCCACATAAAATGACATTAGATAATCTCATGGAGTTTCTCATCTCACACTCCAAAAAGGGGGGGAATGACCCCCCCTTTTTATGTTAGAATTATGAAATTTATGCTATAGTTTCCGACCGCTTGAATTTTTGATGGTGCTAACTTTAAGAGAGCGTTCCTATAATGATGAGAAAATTTTTTACCTGGGCGGTTTTCACGCTGATATTGGTCTTTTTACAGGCCCTTTTTCCCCCTCTTTCGATAGCGGAGGGTAAGAAGGCTCAATCAATCATATTGCAGGAATCCTGTGTTACCGCCTCCTGCCACGCCGATTTCGCCAAAAAAAAATATATTCATGAACCGGCGTCTGATGGGGAGCTTTGCACCGGATGCCATAATATGCCCGAGGAAGGCAAGCATTCTTTTGAGCTCGTCGCAGAAGGGGATGAATTGTGCTATGGATGCCATGAAAGCAAGGCGGACAAGAAGTACAAGCATGCCCCCGTCGAGGCGGGAATGTGCACCGCCTGCCACGACCCCCACCAATCGGATAACCCGAAACAACTGCTATCACCCATGGATGAAGGGGAACTGTGCTACCAGTGCCATGAAAACAAGGCAGATAAAAAATACAAGCACGCTCCGGTGGAAGCAGGAATGTGCACTGCTTGTCACGACCCCCACCAATCGGATAACCCCAGGCAGCTAATTAAGCCACCGACTTCGGAGCTCTGCTTTACTTGTCACATGGAGGAGGATTTCAGCGGCGGCAACCCTCACGGCCCAGTCAGCGAGGGAAAATGTCTCAAATGCCACGATCCACACACTTCTGAAAATAATGCCCAGCTTCTTAAGCCCGTACCGGAATTGTGTCTCGGCTGCCATAACACTTCGCTGAAAGACACAAAGGGTGTCAGGATTCCATCCATCAAGGCCTTTTTTGATAAGAAAGATTTAAAGCTTCATAAACCGTTTGCGGAAGGACGGTGTACGGACTGTCATTCGCCTCATCCTACGGACACACACAGGCTCCTTGTCAGAGAGTATCCAGCCGAATTCTACGCACCGTACAGCGAGGATAAATATGGACTATGCCTCGGATGCCATAAAAACTTCAAAAAAGTCTTATCAGAGCCGCGAACCATGACCGACACAGGCTTCAGAAACGGCAATCTGAATCTCCATTTCAGGCATGTAAACAGGCCTAAAGGGAGGACGTGCAGGGCCTGCCATCACCATCACGGTTCCGTTAATCCAAAGCTTATAAGAAGTTCTTTCCACTTCGGGAAGCAGACGCTCTCCATAGAGTATGAAAAAACCGATACGGGTGGTAGTTGCTCTCCCCCATGTCACCCTACGGTCAAATATGATCGTTTTAAACCTTTCGAAATAATGTTTAAAGTCACTCCCAGAAAGGGCAGTGATGCCACCGAAGAGGAGCTCGCGCTCGCCCATCAAGAATACCTTGAGAGTCAAAAGGCGGAAAAAGCGAAGTCAGAATTACCCACGGAAAAACCGAAACAACTGAAAAAACAGGATGAACAGACCGAAACATCCGACGTGAAAGAGAGTCTGGGAAAAAAGAAAGAAGAGAAGACAAAATCTCCCGAAACGAATACGGAACGCAAGGAAGGAAAGAAATGAAGAAATCACTCTTTATTCTATTTATCTCAGCGCTGCTTGTCGGTTGTGTAGCCAAACCCGAGAAAAAGGTGGAATCAGTTTTTTATCCACCACTGCCGCAGAAGCCCAGGCTCCAGTTCCTCCACACCATTAAAACGCAAGAAGACATCGGCGGTAAAAAGGGCGGATTCACAGAATTCCTGGTCGGCAAGGCACCGGCAAAGAAGCGGATAGCCAGAGCCTACGGTATTGCTGCCACGAAAGGCAAAATATACCTGTCGGACCGCACCTACAAGAAAATTCTCATTCTGGATCTGGCCAATAAGAAATTCGATTATATAAAAGACGAAAGGGAAGGCGCCATAAGCAATCCCGCCGGCATCTGGATAACCGGCGACGAAACAAAATACGTTGCGGACATGGGAAGAAAACAGATTCTAACTTTTGATAAGAATGACAAGTTCATAAGGGCTTATGGCGAAGAGGAGCAATTCGACCGCCCCACAGACGTAGCAGTATATAAGAACAAGATTTATGTCACGGATATTCACCGACACCATGTTCTGGTACTGGATAAGAAAACGGGCGAGACTATTCAAACGATAGGCGAGCCCGGTGTTGACGAGGGACAGTTCAACAGGCCTTCTCATCTGATAGTAGATGATAAAGGCAATCTCTACGTAAACGACTCTTTTAATTTCAGAATAGAAAAATTTGATCCCGAGGGCAAGTTCATCAAGACCTTCGGACATCCGGGGGATACCCTGGGCGCATTCGCAAGGCCAAAGGGACTTGCCGTAGACGAGGCAGGGCATCTGTATGCCGTTGACACCGCCTTTGAAAACGTGCAGGTATTCGATGATAAAACAACGGACCTTCTGCTCTTCTTTGGCGGCTCCGGAACAGGCCCGGGCAAAATGTACCTCCCCAACGGGATTTTTATAGACCATCAGAACATGAAATATTTCCAAAAGTACGTGGACAGGGATTACAAGATCAAATATCTCGTTTATATCGCCAATATGCTGGGCGATAACAAGTTGAACGTGTACGGGTTCGGAACCTGGATAGGCAAACCCCTCCCGAAGATGGAAAGGAAAGTCGGCGCACAAGATGGAGAAGAAAAGAAGGCCAGGTAAATACGTACTGTTAACGCTTTTTCTGGTGGTGACTGCGGGTTCCTTCTCCGGGTGCAAAAAGGAAACGAAATATAGGGTTTTAACCGTCTTTTTTACGGGGGTTCCCTCCCCCTATGAAGAAGAACATAAGGAGAAGGAAGAAAAAATAGAACCGACCAAAAAGAAAGTGGAAAGCCATGTCCCCAAACCCAGGGTCTTCCTTCATGGACCTTTCGGTTCGGGGAGATGCTATAATTGCCATGAATCGACAACCACTGTAGCGTTCAGAAAATTCGGCGGAGAAAAGAAGAAAAGCTCCCCCATCTTCGGAAAGGGAGGGGTAGGGGGAAGGCTTGTTGCTCCCATCAACAAATTGTGCACACAGTGCCACGTGCAGGGAGCTGTCAATGTTACCGACAACAAAGAGAGGTGGCTCCATGGGCCTGCGGGGAGCGGCTTCTGCATATACTGCCACGGCCAACATAACGGCCCTTACAGATACATGCTCCGGGCGAAGCCTGATGAAATATGTCTGAAGTGCCATGATTCAAAATCCGCCGGCAGGGCGAAGAGGGAGGGATTATGGGTACATGGGCCGGCCGCAGGGGGGAAATGCACCCTCTGCCACGGCGCTCATACGGGTTCTAACAGGTATATGCTTTGGGCGAAGTCTGATAAAATATGTCTGAAATGCCATGATTCAAAATCCGCCGGCAGGGCGAAGAAGGAGGGATTATGGGTACATGGGCCGGCCGCAGGGGGGAAATGCACGCTCTGCCACGGCGCTCATACGGGTTCTAACAGGTATATGCTGAGCACGAAACCTGACGACGTCTGTGTTCAATGTCACTCTGGAGGCTATATAGCTAACAAGACGGTACACCGTAAATCAAAGGATTGCCTCTCCTGCCATAATCCGCACATCGGAAAGGATAACTTGCTGCTGAAAAAAGATCTCAATGAGATTTCTTGAAATCATGACCATGGAGAGGCAATCAAATATTAATGGATCACAGGTGCTCTACACTAAAAAGTGCTACGTGAATTTTGCTTGCTATCTTTCTTTTATTTATGGCGGTTGACAAAGCCTCCGCGAGAAGGTTTTTTTTCATACAGCGGCCGAAGCTTGGTGAGCATTTCTCTTTCGAGGCTGAGGAAGAAAGCAGAACAGGCTCTCGGAGAAACACCAAAGATTACCATTATAGATTTTTAGAGGGGATTGAACTCCAGACAAAAGGCTGGGTCTATCATCCCGCCCTGATGATATATGATGTCTCGGTTGAGCCGGAATTAGAGCAGACCATTCAACTGGCCACCAGGGCGAAGTCCAGGACCACCAACCAATTTTTACGACAGTATGCTCTGGATATGAATTTTTTTCAATTAAAACCATACGCCTTTACACTCTTCGGTCGAAGAGAACGTTCGACGCTTCGAACAGACTTCGCCACCAGATCGGATACCGATGCAGATGAGTACGGAGGGGTTATCAAGTACGATAACGATACCTTACCGTTCGACTTATCTTACGCGCATAGCAACAGAGACCAGAGGGGCTTTTTCAGCTCGGAAGAAAATTCTGATGAAATCACCTTTAATACCGAATATCAGCGCAAGAAGAGCGATACTCTGTTCAATGCCAACTTCGAGAAAAAAGACCGAATCACGAGGGGAGTGGCAGTCGAAACCACCAATATAGATGGCAGCATAAATAACACCTACAAAAAAGAAGGAGAAAACGACCAGGTGCTGACATTCAACTCTCTTTTATCTTACGACTGGTTGGACAGCAACATCTCCAGCGACAAGAGCTTGAATGTTTCTGAAAATGTTTTCTGGAGACACAGGAAAAACCTGAGCTCTCATTATAAATTAGAACACGATAACAGAACAAGAACCTCTCAGAAGAGCACTTCAACCGCTGTCGGCGCAGGTTTGGAACACCTTTTATATGAGAACCTTACCACCACACTCGATGCCGAAAACACCCGTGACGATTTCACTGGAGGGAGCATCAATATTACTACAGGGAATCTGAGGTTCAATTACAACAGGAGGATACCCAGAGGGAATATCACCTTGAACCTGGGGAATGACTATCGCATACAGGATGAGGATATCACGACAGATACTCTGCTGATTTCGGATGAGCCTCACGTATTGAGGAATGGTCTCGCAGTCGTTCTCGATAACGAACCTGTCGATACCGCCACCATCGAGGTTACTAATATTGCCGGCACGATAATTTATCTGGAAGATATAGATTACGTCATCGAAACAGTAGGAATAAATACACGTATAAAACGCACGCTGTTCGGCGGTATAGCCGACGGTCAGGAAGTGCTGGTCAGTTACAGGTTCTCCCCTGAAGGAGGCTTCGATTATTCCACTTATTCGCTGCTATATGCGGCAGGCTTCTCGCTGAATCCCTTAAGGTTCTGGCGAATCGACTACAACTATAATCACTTCAAGGAGTATCCTATTACAGGGAAAAAATCGACTATTCTCAATGATACCATAACGCATAACGCAGAAACTTCTCTTGAATGGGGAGCGGCGTTAGCCAGCCTTTCTTTCAGTGATCTTCAAACGGCTACCGACGAGTCCAGCAGGTCATGGGAAGTGGAGTTAATCTGGCGGTGGTCAACTACTACTTTCACATACGAAGACACCTCGGATAAACAGGGTATATCAACGAATGGCTGGACGGTGGAAGAGAGCCTGAATTTTTTGTTGGGGAATCGCCTGTTGTTAAATCTATCCGGACAATTGCGAAGAGCCCTCTCAGAAAGAGAGGAAGGACGCTTTAAAGAGGAATCCCATAGCCTGAACTCCAACATACAATGGCTGGTAAACAGATGGAGCTTCCTGGAACTGGAAAGCTTCCTGGAGAAAGATTCGAGTTTTTCTATAAACTCAATAGACACCGGATTTTCTTTATCTTACAAGTGGGTCATGGGGGTGTGGCAAGGCGCTATCAAATTCAGCCGCCTGAACCAGGAGAACCGCCTGTCAGACGAAACTCGTAAGAACAACCTCATTATGTTCGAACTAAAGAGACCGATTTTTTGACCATGTTTAAAAACTAAATCGATAGACAATCATAGAAGAATGATTGTGATAAATGGGAAAATGAAAAATTTAAGCAAAAAAATCAGGGGGCCGATCGCCTTCACCAGCGCCATTATGTTCCTGATGATATTTGCCTACGGCTGCTTTAAAGGTCCCATCGAGGGGATGGAGAAAAAAAAGAAGGAGCAAACTCCTTACCTCGTGTGGCCTAAAAGACCCGATATACCCAGGATACAGTTTCTATATTCGATTACGGGACCGAAAGATTTGCAATCCAAGGGCGGATTTATAAGAAGTATTTCCGGGCTGTTCCGGAAAAAGAACCAGGAGCCTATAGTAAGGCCTTACGGTGTGGAGGCCGATAGAGAGGGCCGACTCTATGTAGTTGATAGTTTTCGGAAACGGGTCCATGTCTTCGATTTCAACAAGAAAAAATATTACTACTTTCCCCGGAAAGAAACTATTCTCACCTCTCCAATAGACATAGCAATAGACAATAGCAGTGGCAGGGTTTACGTTACCGACTCCAAAGAAGGAGTGGTAAAAAGATTTAAGAACTTCGGGAAAAAATATGCTGGAGAAATAGGCCGGGGAGTCATAGACAGGCCTACAGGAATAGCCATTAACAAAACGACTTCAGAGCTTCTGGTAGTGGATACTTTAAACGCCAATATCATCAGATACAGTCTGAGCGATAATCATCTTATCGGTGTGGTCGGAAGAGAAGGAGATGAAGAAGGGAAGTTCCACTACCCCACCGACATCTATGTATCCGAAGACGGTCTTGTTCTGATAAACGATTCGCTCAATTTCAGAGTCCAGGTGCTTTCTCCTGAGCTGAAATTCTTGAGGGAATTCGGAAACCCCGGCGATGCCCCCGGCTATTTTTCGAGACCCAAAGGCGTCGCAACGGACAGCGAAGGTAACATCTACGTTGTGGACGCCCTTTTCGATAACGTGCAGGTATTTGATCCGGAGGGTCGGTTGCTCATGGATTTCGGCGGCCCCGGTCACGAATACGGAGAATTCTGGCTGCCCTCGGGAATATATATAGATGAGAGCGATAAGATTTACATAGCCGATTCATTCAATAAAAGGGTTCAGGTATTTCAATACTTGAAGTAAGAGGCACGAAAAAGATGCGCAAGAATCTCATTTATGCCGTGATGACAGCTTTACTGGTATTGAGCGGTTCGGAAGCCCTTGCTGCCAGCATCATCAATACGAAACATAATCTTTCCATCAGTGGGCCTGGGCCCATAAAGTCCACGGTGGAATCAAGAATATGCATATTCTGTCATACCCCGCATAAGGCTAACCTGGACATACCCTACCTCTGGAACCGGCAGCTATCCACCGCTAACTATACGACATATAGCAGCTCAACGCTCTACGCCACGGTGGGACAGCCGACCGGGGCGTCCAAGCTCTGTCTGAGCTGCCATGACGGAACCATCGCCCTCGGCGCCCTGATTTCCGAAACACAGGAGATAGTTTTCCAGGGCGGACTGCGTTTCATTCCCCCCGGACCTACGAAGCTTGGAACAGACCTCTCCGATGACCATCCGGTATCCTTCATCTACAACGCCAGCCTTGCCACTCAGAGGGGGGAATTGGTCAACCCTACACTCCTGCCCTCTAATGTCAAGTTAGACAAGGATGAAATGCTGCAATGCACTACATGCCATGACCCACACGATAATACTAATTCCAAATTCCTTGTGATGCCCAACATCAATTCAAACCTTTGCACTACCTGCCATGATAAAAATGGATGGGTATTTAGCTTGCACTCCCAATCAACCGCACAATGGAATGGCTCCGGTACGGACCCTTGGCCGCACACAAGCTATCAGACGGTAGCCGAAAATGCTTGCGAAAATTGTCATAAACCACACACCGCAGAGTCGCATGCAATGCTCTTGAACTTCGTCTACGAAGAGGATAACTGCCTCGTCTGTCATAACGGCAACGTGGCCGCCAAAAACATAGAAGCTGAGCTGACCAAGCCTTACAAACACCCCGTACAGAATTATACAGGCGTTCATGATGCAGGCGAGGATTTTACATCGGGGCAGGTTCCGGCTCACGTGGAATGCCAGGACTGCCATAATCCCCACCAGGCGAACGACGCAGCCTCACCGGGGCCCCCGGCAGTTTCAGGGAGGAATAAAGGAGTCAAAGGGATAGACTCCGGAGGGCAGCAGATACCTGAAGCCCAAAATTTATACGAGATCTGCTTTAAATGCCATGCGGACAACAATATGATAACCCAGTTGTCCATCACCCGCCAGATAGAGCAGCTTAACACCCGCATGGAGTTTGATATCAACAATCCATCATTTCACCCCGTGGAAGCGAGAGGGGTAAATAACGATGTGCCCAGCCTCAGGTCCCCATATACAACACAAAGCATAATCTTCTGCACCGACTGCCACAATAATGATAGCAACTCCGGCCCTGCCGGGCCTCACGGCTCAAACAATAGATACCTGTTAGCGGAAAATTACGAGACAGCAGATTTTACAAGGGAGAGATACTCGAGCTATGCGCTCTGCTATAAATGCCACGACAGGAACAGCATATTGAACGACAGAAGTTTTGAAAAGCACAGAGAACACATATCTGGGGCCAAAGCGTCTTGCTCCATTTGCCACGATCCCCACGGTATCAGCCATCTGCAGGGTAATTCGACCAATAACAGGCATCTTATAAATTTTAATACCACAATCGTCGAACCGGACAGTCAAGGGAGGCTTCGCTTCGAGGATTTAGGCAGATTTAAGGGAAGATGCTACCTTAAATGTCACAACAAAAAGCATGAGCCTAAAGAATATGGTAATTGATACATCCGGCTCATGCCTGAATTTTGGCTCTTGAAACCCCATCCTATCTATTCACCGGCAGCCACATGGTAACCGTTGTGCCCTTGTTCTCTTCGCTCTCAATAGTGATATCGCCGCCATGTTTTTCCACTATCCCCAGGGCAACAGACAATCCCAGGCCGGTCCCCTCTTCCACATCCTTGGTGGTAAAAAAGGGCTCGAACATTCTCGACTGAATCTCTTTGGAGATGCCTGCACCATTATCGGTAAAACTCACGGCTACCTTGTCGCCGTCAGAATATGCGGCGATTTCCAATCTTCCTTTTTCTTCTATGGCGTCGTAAGCGTTAATTATAATGTTTATCATCGCTTCCCTGAGGCTTACCCTATCGCCTTCCACCAAAGGCAGATTATCAGACAGATTTTTTATTACCTCAATATCCTTCTTCGAATTGCCGGCCATTACCAGGGACAGCGCTTCCTCAACAAGGCCCCTTGCATCGATGGGATGGAATATATTTATCTCCGCATCACGGGAAAATTTTCGCATATTATCTATTATGGCAGAAACACGGTTTCCCTCGCTTAATATAATATCCAGTCTATTTAATACATTTTCCCCTGTCTTCTTATCCCTTTTCAGGAGACCGGCGTTTAAGATTACGTTGTTTAATGGGTTTCGAATCTGGTGAACCACACCAGCAGACAATCTTCCCAGAGCAGCAAGTTTTTCTGTCTGAACCATCCGTTCGTAAAACCTCTTCTCCTGCTGGCGGCGCAGCACGCTCACAACCACCGTTCCAATCAGCGCAAAGCACAGGAGCATGATAGAGATCAACCACCAGGCCTCCACTTTCCTGGAGGACAAAATTTCTTCCATATGCTCTGAGGCCACTATCGTCCATCTTTCACCGAACATAAGCGTACTGGAGAAACCCGCTATCCCTATCTCCCCCCCCACCCGGTACCTCATTACGCCGCTCTTCTGCTTATTCATGCTTTGCTGTGCGATAAAAGATTCGTGGCACTGGCGGCACTTGGTCTTCCATGAAAAAATGTTCCTCCCGACCATCTCCGGGCGGCGGTTATGGTAAAGGAGTGTCCCCTCACCGTCCATTATCCATAACCTGGCGAGACCAACCCACTCCAATTTGTTCAACGTATCCTCCACCAAGGTAGTCAATGGAATCTCCATCAACGCCACACCGCTCCTCGAAGGCAGGACCAGGAAATAGGTCATCTTACCCTGCTCAATGTCGATTCCACCTCCGGATATTCTATTAGGGGGCAGTTCGCGTGCTTTTAAGAAGGCTGGATGGTCGGACAGATTCTCACCATCAGGCAGGCGCCCCGTACAACTGAAAAGCAAAGCGCCGCTCTGGTCTGTCAACCAGAGATCAGTAGCGGCGCTTCCCTCTATCGTTCTACACAAGTAGGAGGAAATTTTGAAATCTTCCGGATTGTTGATCCACTCTCCCAGTATTTTCTTTGTCAGTTTGCTTAATCTTATAATTCTTTCATCCATCTCATGAGAGATCATCTCCGCCAACATTCGATTGTTCCGGCCTTCTGCGGCGACGATGTTGTTTCTGTAACGCTGATAGTCACGGTATCCCAGAATGACAGCCAGCACAATGCTCAAAATCAACACAACCAGCCATAAACGAAATTTCTTCCCAGGGATAATCTCAGCAAGTGGGCGTAAAAATTTCTCTTTAATTGACCTGAACAGCGAATACAATACTCATCCTCTATATTTTCACTTTGGGAAAGGTCAAAGAATGGTTTCGAGCCACATCGGAAAATATTGAAATTCTGCTTTAAGGTGGAAAGAACTACCTAAAATTCTCCTCGATTGGATGTCTGGCGAATACATTCTACAAATCTATATCGGTAAATAAAGCCCTGTCCTTTACTTGAAACACTGTGATTTAAATATGTTCTAAAGATATTACCCCGAAAAAAAATACTGTTACCACCGCGAAGTAGACGGCCTTAAGCAAAAAGTATCCTGCTATCCTCCCCGAAATTGTAAGGAAGTCATAATTCCAGAGCAGAGTGTCCCCCTTATCTGTTATACAAGATTCCTATATATACTAAAATATATGCAACAATATCAAGTATATTGCGCAAATCCTCTTCGGACTATTAGTTTGAAGGAAAGCAGGAACCTACTCGCTCAGCATGACGAAGGCTTCGGGGCTAATATGACAAGCAGGAAGAATTTAAAGCTGAATTTCATCTTGGTTGAGAGTCATTTGAGGGATGTAGCAGACAGCAAAACCCTCATTCTCAGCTTCGCCTCTCGCAAAAAGCTGAAAATGGGGTGAGCGACGGGGCTCGAACCCGCAACCACTGGAGCCACAGTCCAGTGCT
>CAYVLI010000037.1:9958-12550 GCA_964452105.1 uncultured Nitrospinota bacterium | reverse complement strand
ATGCAGTTCTTCCACCAGATGCCTTACGAACAGGGCCCCATCCGGCCCCCCAGCGAGGCTTACAGCCTCCTCATCAGGGTGACCAGGAATTGCCCCTGGAACAAGTGCGAGTTCTGCGGCGTTTATACCGGCCAGAAGTTCCAGCTGCGCAGCGTCGATGAGATCAAGGAAGACATATTGCAGGCGGCGGCTTTCCAGTCTCCTCGCGGTGCCCTGTTCAAGACCGCTTTCCTTCAGGACGCCAACACCATTATCATGCCCACTCCGCAGTTGGCAGAAGTAATAAGTTTCCTCAAGGAAACCTTTCCCGGCATAGAGCGCATAACTTCTTATGGACGCTCGCACACCCTGGCCCGGCGCTCCGTGGGCGAGCTGAAGGAACTGAGAGAAGCCGGCCTCTCCCGTATTCACGTGGGGCTGGAGACCGGTTACAGAGAGCTTCTGGACTTTACGAAAAAGGGCTGCACCCCCGAGCAACACGTCACTGCGGGGCTAAAAGTAAAGGAAGCGGGAATCACCCTTTCCGAATATGTCATGCCCGGCCTGGGTGGAAAGAAGTGGTGGCGGCAGCACGCAATCGAGACCGCCCGGGTGCTGAACCAGATAGACCCCGACTTCATAAGAATACGCACCATGAGCGCCCGGCCCGGCACCCCTATTTATGACAGGATGGAGAGAGGCGAGTGGGAACAGCTGAGCGATGAGGAGACCATCCGGGAGGAACAACTGTTAATCCAGAACCTGAACGGTATCAACAGCCACTTCGTGAGCGATCACATGCTCAACCTGCTGATGGAGCTCAACGGAAAATTCCCCGAGGATAAAGAAAAGCTGCTGTCCGTCGTGGACAGATACCTCGCTCTGCCCGGGGAAGAAAAGCTCCGCTTCAGCGTGGGGCGCAGGCTTGGCTACTACGGATGCCTGGACGACCTGGAAGATGAAGAGGCTCGCACCCATGTGGGCGTAGCCATTGAGCGGCTGGAGCGGAATTTCGACGGCACCGTAGAAGAAGCTCTGGTCAAGTGGATGCAGCAGATGGTCTGATAAACACGAGGCGATTATTTATCAGCCTATATGAACCGGTTCCCAGATGGTGCGAAGGGGTTTTATATCGACGTAGTTATATGCGCCTTTTCTCTCACCGGTTCCAAAGCGGCCGCTTTGAATGCTGGGAAATCCATCCTCAGCCAATATTTCGGCGACCGCATCCACATCATCCACAAGAAAGTTTAAGTGATGCAGTCCCTCTCCGTGCTCGTCCAGCCAATCCTGATAAATTGAATCCCCTTCCACAGGCTGCACCAGTTCAAGCTGGACGTCTCCTGCCTGCGCTATGGCTATCTTTTCCCTGGCCCAGGCCGGCCTGCCGTTATATCTGCGATCATGAACATGAGGAGCTTCCCAGTTTAATATTGTCCAGGGGCCTATGCCCAGTATATTCCAGTAGTTCTCCGATACCGACACCAGGTCTTTTACCACAATGGCCACTTGATTGATGCCCTTGCACTCGACCCTGGCGGGGCTTTGCTGTTCCGTTTGCGGATATACGGTTGGCTCCTGCCCCAGTCCATCGCCGCGATTTACCGCTTCCCAGATGGCACGAAGCGGCTCGATATCGACGTAGTTATATGCGCCTTTTCTTTCACCGGTTCCAAAACGGCCGCTTTGAATGCTTGGAAATCCCTCGCTTGCCAGCATCCCCGCCGTCTTATCCACATCGCCGACCAGAAATTTTACGTGGTGAAGCCCTTCCCCATGCTCATCCAGCCAATCTTGATAGATCGAATCTCCATCGACAGCCTGGACTAACTCAAGCTCGACATCCCCTGCCTGAGCCAGAGCTATCTTCTCACTGGCCCAGGCCGGCTTGCCATGGTATTTGCGATCGAAGACGTAGGGAGTCTCCCATTTATAGAAGGACCATGGCCCTATGCCCAGTATATTCCAGTAGTTTTCAGCTACCAGTTCTGCGTTCCTGACCACTATGGCGACCTGCTTGATGCCTGCACACTTTACTTTTGCCGGACTATCCTGTGCCATGAATTACCCGCCCTCCTCTATCTTTAAAGCTGTTTCCGGCCACTCTGAACCGCTTCTCCGGGAACCCTCGTTTCCATCCTATCTCTCACGTCATATTTCCAGCAGGCCGGGGTTTTCGATGAGTTTCTTTACCTCCTTCAAAAACATGGCCGCAGGCGCTCCATCCATAATCCGGTGATCAAAGGTCAGGTTATAGGCCATTATGGGTCTTATCACCATCTGCCCGTCCCGGGCTACCACCCTGTCCTCAACGGCGGAGGTCTGCAGGATTGCCGATTGCGGCTGATATATAATGGGGGTGCCGAAGGTCAATCCGGGGAGGAAGGTTCCCACATTGGTTATGGTAAAGGTCCCGCCTATGACATCGTCGGGCGTCAATTTCTTGTTCCTTGCCTTCTCCGTCAATTCCCTGAGCTCCTTGCTGATTTCCACCAACGATTTTTTGTTTGCGCTTTTGATGACCGGGATGACCAGGCCGCTTACGTATTTGCTTTCCTCGGTGGCAACGGCGACCCCTATGTTGATATCTTCCCAGATTTTGATCTCGTCGCC
>CAYVLI010000037.1:0-9858 GCA_964452105.1 uncultured Nitrospinota bacterium | reverse complement strand
CCCGGTTGGGGAACGTCTCCCTCAGATTCTGTTCCTTCACTTTCGGCCGTTAGCGCTTTCTCTATATCCCGGCTGACTATCCTGCCATCGGGGCCGGTTCCGGTGAGCCTGGTGATGTCAAGATTGTGCTGAATGGCCATCTTCCTGGCGGCGGGAGATATCTTGACTTTGCCGGAACTCTCTCTTGTTGATCCGGTCTCGGGAGGTACGGCGGCGGCTTCCTCGGATAACGGCTCAACCGGTTCCGGTTGATCGGCCTTCAATCGGGCGAGTTCCTCTTCAGTTTCGGCTAAATACGCCAATGTTTCAAAAACCTGAACCGTAATTTCCGGCTCTATAACGATATGAAGGTAACCCGATGCCGGCGCCTCGCATTCGTGGTTTACCTTCTCCGTCTCTATTATCATCAATGCATCGCCTTTTTCTACCCAGCCACCTTCGTGGGCCATCCATTCCACCACCTTGCCCTCACTCATGGCCATGGCCAGCTTGGGCATTAGAACTTTTTCTGCCATTCTCAATTACTCCCCTACTTTTGTATATGCCCCGGTATCAGGCCATTACAGCCTCGATGGCGGATTTGATTTGAGCGGGCTGGGGAAGGATATGCTTTTCCATGTGCCCGCCTGCGATGGGATAGTTGGCCGCACAAACCCGCCTGATGGGCGCATCCAGCGAATCGAAGGCTTTCTCCTGAATCTGAAAGCCGATCTCGGCGGGGAGGCCGCAGCGCTCGGTATCCTCGTCCACGACCACCACATGCCCGGTCTTTTCAACCGATTTAAGTATGGTTTCCATATCCAGCGGCTCGAGCGTTCTGGGATCGATGACCTCCACGCTTATTCTGCCCTCCAGCTCATCGGCCACGGCCAGGGCGTAATTGACCATATTGGACACGGCCACCACCGTTACATCGGTCCCCTCTCGTCTGATGTTGGCCAGGCCGAAGGGAATGGTATATTCCTCCTCGGGCACGTCGCCTTTCTTCATCATGAGAACCTTGTGCCAGAAGAAGCAGACGGGGTTGTCGTCCCGTATGGCCGTCTTGAGCAACCCCTTTGCATCGTAAGGATTGGAAGGAACAGCCAGCTTCAGGCCGGGGCTGCGCAGAACCAGTGACGATGGAATATGCGAGTGCTCATTGCAAAGCATGCGGCCGCCGCCCACCCCCATGAGGAATACGATGGGGAGGTTGATTTTCCCGCCGTGTATGAATCGCCATTGGGCGGACTTGAGAAAGAGCTCGTCGCCTGCCACATACATGAAATCCGCAAACATGAGATCGACCACCGGCCGGTAGCCGGCCAGCGCCGAGCCAATGCCCGAACCGCATAGAGCCGTCTCGGCGAGGGGAGTGTCCATTATCCGTTCCTGACCGAATTTTTCGACCAGTCCCTTAGTGTAAGGAAAGCTGCCCCCTTCGATGCTTTCACCGAGCATGAATACTTTCTCGTCCTTCTCCATCTCCTCCACCAGGGCTTCCCGCATGGCCTGAAAAAATCTTAATTCTTTCATATCACACCTCTTTTCGCGCTTCATTCGGCGTATAGTAATCGGTCGAAGGTGGAAGGGTCCGGCAAGGGGCTATCATTGGAAAATTTTTCAGCGGCCTCGATTTCAGCCTCGGCCGCGCTGTCGATCCGCTCAACGTCTTCCTGCGTCAACATTCCGCTCCGGAGCAAATTATCCCGATACAACTTGATAGGGTCCCTCTTCCTCAGTTCATCGATTTCCTCTTCCGTCCGGACTCTGCTGCCCACCATATCCGGCATGCCTATGGCGTGAGGACAAAACCGAAGACATTTGCATTCGATGAGAGACGGACCATCGCCCTTCCTGGCACGATTCACCGCAACCATCACCGCCTCGGCTACCGCCACAACATCCTGACCGTCCACAACCACGCCGGGCATACCGTACCCGTGGGCCAGGTCGGCGATGTCCTGCACCGGATGCGCTCTTTCGACGGGCACATACATGCCCAGACCATTGTTCTCACAAACCCATACAATGGGTAACTTCCAGTTCGCCGCGCTGAGAAAGGACTCGTGCAATGTTCCCCGGTTCGAAGTCCCGTCCCCGAAACATGAGACGACCACCTGGCCCCGGCCGTTCTTCTTCGCCGACAGGCCGAAACCGACGGAGACGGGAAATCCAGAGCCTATGGTGCCCGCAAAGCCGTACAAGCCATGCTCGACGTCGATGCTGTGAAAAGAAGACATGCCGCCGCAAAAGCCCGTGCTCTTGCCTGTGTGCTCGGCCAGGTAGTATTTGGGATTCACGCCCTTGCTGATCATGTGAGGTAGGCCGTGGCCTCGTATATGAGGCCAGATGATATCGTCCTCCCGCAGGAAAGAACACGCCCCCACGCCGGGCGCTTCCCCGCCTTCGCAGGGATGATAGAAGCCGAGCAGTTTACCTTCAGACAGGAATCTGACGAACAACCGGTCGAAAGCCCTGGCCCTTACCAGATTCGTGTAAAGTGTGATTAGTTGCTCCTTTCCCAGTTTCATCAATTCGCTCCTCTGATTAATTTGGATTATGCCTTGAGAATCATCGCTGCCGCAGTATAACATACACACATACATCTTTCTTTAAGTGGTTCAACTGAAGACCATTCCTCCACACACATTGAGAGCCTGTCCAGTAATCTCCCCGGCCTCTTCCGAAGCCAGAAAGACCACGGCGTTCCCTATATCTTCCGGTGTCTGTACCCTCTTTAAGGCTATCCTGTTTTTGACCATTCCTTCGAATATCGCCTCAGGCTCCATACCTTTGTACTCCGGGATGCCCTGGCTGAAAACCTTGACGCCCTCGGCCCACATAGGCGTCCAGATTATTCCGGGGCAGACGGTGTTTACGTTTATGTTGTAACGCGCAAGCTCCACGGCCACTCCCTGGGTCAAGACAATCACCCCGGCTTTGCTGGCGCAGTAATGGGCCAGCAGGTTATTGCCCATGCGACCGCCCACGGATGAAATATTGACTATTTTCCCTTTCCGCTGTCGCTTGAAATGGGGGATTACGGCCCTGTTGCACAGGAAGACGCCCTTAAGGTTGACGTCTATGGTCAGATTCCACATTTCCTCGGTGATGTTTTCGATGGTCAGGGGAGCGTCTGAGTCCTTACGAAGCGAATATCCGCTCACGCCGGCCGCACAGACCAGGATATCCAGACGTCCCATCTCTTTCAGGGTAGTGTCGATCAGATTCCGGCACCGGTCGGGGTATCGTACATCTGTCTGCACGGACAGGGCATTACCACCCGATTCCCTGACCTTATCCGCCACTCCGTCCGCCAGCTCCTTCTTCACGTCGCTTACCACTACGCGGGCGCCTTCTCTGGCCAGGCAAAGGCTGATTCCCTCGCCCAGACCGCCGCCGCCTCCGGTTACCACGGCTACTCGATCTTTCAATCTCACCTTACATCCTCCTCTCCGGACTTTCTTTTTACCTTATTCGATATCGATTTTTCAAATCCATGTTTCAACCATCCCCATTATATGCTATAGCCTTTTTGAAGTGGCAAAAGACAGGTTTGCCCCGCTATCGCAAAACTGATCGTCCCTGAAGTCGATCTATTCCCGATAAGGGGATAATGGATTGCGGAACCGACCCAAAGAGTTGAAATAAAACGCTGGAAAAGGAATAAATATGCTGAAACGAGGATAATCTGCAGGTTGGGATAAAGGCCTTTCACTCTATCATGGTGCCCCTCCTTCCCGCCATGGCTTCCTTTAGTCCGTCGATGCTGGTTATGATTACCCTTCGGCCCCCGCCTTTCAAGAAGGTTATGGCTGCTTCGATTTTCGGCCCCATGCTTCCACGCGGGAAATGGCCCTGAGCCAGGTACTCTTCCGCTTCCTCGAGGGAGAGCCTGGGCAGCGGCTTCTCCTCCGCTGTGTGGTAGTTTAAACATACCGCCTCAACGCCGGTGAGCATAATCAGGCAGGAGGCTCCTGTATCCAGCGCCAGCACGGCTGAGGCTCTGTCCTTGTCTATTACCGCATCCACGCCGGTGAGGCTGCCGTCTTCTCCCTGAACCACAGGTATCCCGCCTCCACCTGCCGCCACCACGATCACGCCCCAGTCGAGAAGCCTGATTATAGCCTCTTTTTCTATGATATTCACTGGAACAGGCGAAGGCACCACCCTGCGGTAACCCTTGCTCTCTATATAGGTGAACTCCCATGACCTCTCTTTTTTGAAAGCCCCCGCTTCTTCCTTGCTCATGTAAGGACCCACTGGTTTGGTCGGTTTGAAAAATGCAGGGTCATCATCGTTCACCATCACCTGGGTTATTATGGTCACCACACCCTTGTTTATGCTCTCCTGCAGGAGGCGGTTGACAAGGGCCTGCTGTATCATGTAGCCCATTGCCCCTTCTGTATCCGCCACGCAGAGACCCAGGCTCAGCTCGGGCACCTTGCCCCTGGCGGCCTCCACCATGAGCAGCATATCCCCCACCTGTGGGCCGTTGCCGTGGGTTATGACCAGTTCGTAACCGCTCTTTATCAGACTGATAACACCGTCCAGACTGGACCTGATGTTCTCCAGTTGTTCCTGCCATGTCCCCTTCTGGCCCGGCCTTATCAGGGCGTTTCCGCCCAGCGCCACCACAATATTTTTATTCATCACCACCTCGATAACTCTATCGGTTTCTTCTCCTGTCCGAGGTTAAGGGTGTGTTCCTGTGTTGTCGGGTCTCCGCACCCGACAGCACGTCAATACGAGAGCATAGTCACGGCGCACAGCGCCCCCTACCCTTTTCGAAATAATGCGACCAGCAAATCTCTCAGATCCGGCTTGCTCTTTTCTACTATCTCATAAGTAGCCCTGACTACCTGCACCTGGACATTGAGCAGGCGGCGGAGGTCTATTGGCGTCCCGGCAATGACCAGGTCGCAGGGGGTGTTGGATATGGTCTGTTCAAGCTCTCGCATTTGCTCTTCACCATAGCCCATAGCCGGCAGAACGTGTCGGATGTGGGTATAACGGTGCAAAACCTCTTTTAACGATCCAACGACGTATGGCCCTGGCTCGACCACCCTGCCTGCATCATACTTCTGCGCCGCCAGGTAGCCCGCCCCATAGGGCATCCCCCCGTGCGTGACGCTGGGACCGTCCTCTACGACCAGAACGGACCTGCCTTTTATCAGTTCCGGTTCGGTCACCGTAACAGGCGATTCGGCGTCTATGATAACCGCTCCAGGGTTCACCCTTCTGATGTTATCTTTGACCAGAGCAATCTGGTCCACCGAGGAAGTCTCCTGCTTGGGTATAAGCACCGCATCCGCCATTATCAGATTAGCTTCACCTGGGTGATATAGCAACTCATGTCCCGCCCTGTGAGGGTCCACCAGGGTAATGTGCAATCCGGGCACGTAAAAAGGTAGGTCGTTATTGCCGCCGTCCCACAATATAACATCCGCTTCTTCTTCCGCCTGAGCCAGAATTTCCGCATAATCCACACCCGCATAGACTACGTTCCCTTCGCCGATATGAGGTTCATACTCCTCCCGCTCCTCGATGGTGCAGTGATGCCTGTCGAAGTCATCGTAGGTGGCGAATCGCTGCACCCTGGAGCCGGCGAGGTCCCCGTAAGGCATTGGATGTCGGATGACCACCACCTTCTTTCCCATGCTCTTGAGAATAGCCGCCACCTTGCGGGAGACAGCGCTCTTCCCGCAGCCCGTGCGCACCGCGCAGACCGCTACCACCGGTACGCTGCTTTCAAGCATGGTCTCTCGCGCGCTCAATAACACGAAGCGCGCCCCGCAGGCGATGGCCCTGCTGGCCAGGTGCATCACCTGCTGGTGAGACACGTCGCTGTAGGAGAAGACCACCTCATCCACCCTCTCCCTACCTATGAGGTCTTCCAGCTCCTCTTCCCTGTATATTGGTATGCCGTCGGGGTAAAGCTCTCCTGCCATCCCGGGGGGATAGCGGCGGTCAGCAACGTTGGGTATCTGCGCGGCGGTGAAGCCGACCACCTCGTAGCATTCGTTCGTGCGGTAGCAGACGTTGAAATTATGAAAATCCCTCCCCGCCGCCCCCAATATCAAGACGCGTATTCTATTATCCGTCATGGCACAAATCCACTCCCTGCAATTAATTCCGAAACATCATCCGAACAGTTTTCCTCTCATTAATATATAACAGCACACGATGCCTCCGCTCAATCTTCTTCCGCCATGCAATTAGTAAACGCCACGAGAACAGGTATCCACCAGAGAATTATATAGTGAACGGGGTGCTCCCTCAAACGCGGACCGTTTCCTAATGTAGGGGCTCCGCTTGCTGCGCCCGCCCTGCTCCAGGGCATTTCAGTGTTGACAGGAACAAACATCGGTTTAGAATATTGCTATCAACCGAACATAGTCTTGCACAGCTATCAGCCTCTTATGATACGAATCGATTCCGGCCGCTAGTACATCGAACTCCGCCCTGCTTGAAACCGGGTTGATGTGAGTTATCCCACGGATAGGCCCAGGGATTCGAAATAAAACCAAGGGCTGTACTTGATATGCCTATCTACAAGCGGGTGAGTACCTCAGAAAGTAGTGATGGTGGTGGCGAGAAATCGAAACTTTTTGATGACGTGAAACAACCATAAAATGTAGTAGTACCTGCCTGTTGTACCAATAGAAGAAGATAACCCCTAAACCTTGTTAATTTCTTATTAACATTGGGCCCGTACTAATCCAGGGCCAATCATGGGCAGCTATAGACGTCCCTCAACGTCTTTTGGCCGTCATTGCTTGGCAATCCTAAGAGCCTCGAAATCCACAGCCAGCTCAGCCTTGACAATTTGCAAAGGAAATATGAACAGGCGGTGCCGAGGTTGGAAATCTTAGTATAAATGCTCCCGTAAGTGCACCCGATGGATTATGCTCTTGATATCATATCAAGGTTTTGTTAGTCTGTAATTAATTTCCTGTAGAAACTACTGCCGCGGTTATACTGCACACCCGAGAAGAACTCTCCTTTGGAGTAGCATCTGAATCACTTGCCCTTATAAAGCCTGTATGGCAAATAGCCTTTTGACAGTAATTGGCCTTTATAATAAATGGGCTGTGGCGCATTATGACCAATAAAAACTTTGTAATATCACATTTCTGGAAGTAACTGTTCTTGGTTTGCTCATTGCCAACGCCTCCGGATCATTGCAAGTTGCAACAGTGGACATATCTGGGCAGGCAAGTTTGTCTCCATTGTTATTGACTCTTCTGGTAATGCAGATATCAACTATTTTGGTGGCGGTAGCCCCTGGTTTGTCACCAATGCTTTCAGATCGTAGCAAAAAAGAGGCAGCGATGCAGGCGGGAATCGTAAAACGTGCCTTCAAAGACGGCCCGCATTGCCGCGACAAGAGCTGCTATTGGCACAGTGGCAGAAAGACGAAATCTGTGTATCCGGTGGCCTGGGGCACGGTAAGCAGCTGAAAGAGGAGCAAAAGCGGCGATGGAGAAAATCATCCATGCCTGAGGCCGTGAGACTGATGACGCAGCAGTCCTGATATTTAGAAGTGAGGTGGTGTTATGCTGATTCAATCTATCTATGATAGATACTTTTCAATACTTAAGAGCTATATCACCAGGCCTGAGGAAGAGCATTTGTCAGCGGCAATGGAATTGGGTAGAGAGCTTGTAATGGAAGATATCCCGACCGAGGAGATTGCAGAGCTCCACGATGTGGCGCTCCGCCGCCTGGCACAGGAGTTTCCGGATAGGACACTTCTGGACGTCGCCCACCTTATCACCTCGCCCTTGATGGAAATACTCGTGGCCTATGGCCTGGTTCACCGTGAACGCAACAAACGCAATATACGCATAGAAAAGGCATTACGTGACCGTGAAGAGAGATACCGCAAGCTGTTCGAGGAAGCGCCCGTGATGTATTTAATTACCCATGATCAGGATGGCGTTCCTACAATTGCGGACTGCAACAAAAAATTCTTAAACACTCTGGGTTATACTCGCGCTGAAGTACAGGAAAAGCCCTTGGCTGACTTCTACACACCCGAATCACGTGCCAAATTATTGGAGGGCGGTGGCTATAAACGAGCACTGGAAGGTTCCTTTATTGCCGAAGAACGCCATCTGACAGCAAGAGATGGACGTGTAATCGAGACATTGCTGCGAGCAGTTCCTGAAACATATTCTTACGGTAATGTACGCTGCTCGTTGGCAATGTACGTGGACGTAACCGAGCAAAAACGGGCTGAAGAAGCCTTAAAAGAGAGCGAAAGACTCCTTCGAAATGTCCTCGATGGCCTCGGCCCGCATATGTTAGTTGGCCTCATGACATCCGAGGGCGCATTGATAGAAGCAAACCGACCAGCTCTTGAGGTAGCTGGATTGAGGCCCGAAGACGTCTTGGGGAAACCCTTTGAGGAGACATATTGGTGGTCTTATTCGGAGCCCGTCAAGCAGCAGCTACGAGATGCGATCCACCGGGCAGCAAGAGGCGAAACCTGTCGTTATGATGTGATTGTACGCGTTGGTGAAAAGCGTTTCATTACCATTGATTTCTGCATACAGCCATTGATCGACGAGGCAGGTAGAATCATCTACTTGATTCCCTCAGCGGTTGACATCACCGAGCGCAAGCTGGGCGAGGAGACATTGCGGAGGAGTGAGGCCAGCTTGGCCGAGGCCCAGCACATAGCGCATCTGGGGAGTTGGGATTGGGATATCGTCAATAATGAATCGCACTGGTCGGATGAGGTCTACCGGATTTTTGGCCTGAAGCCGCAGGAAATTGACGCGACCTACAAGGCCTTTATGAATTTCGTTCATCCCGATGATAGGGAATTTGTGGAGAAATCAGGGAGAGCAGCTCTATATGAAAACAAACCTTACGGTATCAATCACCGTATCGTACTGCCGAATGCCGAGGTGCGCATCGTCCACGAACAGGCGAAGGTCATATTTGATGATTTCGGCAAGCCCATCCGGATGGTGGGGACGATGCAGGACATCACCGAACGCAAGCGAATGGAAGAAGAACTTCAACATAGTTTGCATATGTTGAGAAGGGCTGTGGACGGAACCGTCCAGGTCATAGCATCAACAGTCGAAATCAGGGATCCTTACACTGCCGGACATCAAAAACGCGTAGCCGATCTTGCTCGCACAATAGCCACAAAGATGGGTCTTCCAAGTGAACAGATCAATGGAATCCGCATGGCTGGGGTTATTCATGATCTAGGCAAGTTAACAGTACCGGCAGAGATTCTCAGCAAGCCAGGTAGTATATCTGAAACCGAATTCGATTTGATAAAAACTCACCCTTTAGTTGGTTATAAAATATTAAAAGATGTAGAATTTCCATGGCCGGTTGCTGAGATCGTACTCCAACATCACGAAAGGATGAACGGTTCCGGGTATCCTTCTGGTTTATCGGGTGAAAACATTATCATAGAAGCGAGGATTCTGGCTGTAGCTGATGTTGCAGAGGCTATGGCGTCTCACCGACCTTACCGACCAGCTCTGGGTATAGACAAGGCATTAGAAGAAATATCAGAAAATAGTGGTATCCTATATGATCCTATGGTGGTAGATGCTTGCTTAGAGTGTATTACCGAGAAAGGGTTTAAGTTCCAGTAGGACGTGGAAGCAGCGGCTTCAATTAACAGCGGCTAAAAAGATGGGCCTTCGCTTTTTTTGTCAAAATACATAGAGTTGAGGATGGGCGCTGTAACGATAGGCAGCGGGGGGAGTTGCCTTAACAGAAATTTTCACCAGTAACCGGTGTAGCAAGCTAGTTCATAGCTCTGCTTCTCATCGTCACATCTCAAACCGAGCATCCCGATGTCTACTGCCAGAGTGTGCTTTATCCTATGACGTCCAGTAG
>CAYVLI010000036.1:6123-12881 GCA_964452105.1 uncultured Nitrospinota bacterium | reverse complement strand
CCCGCCATTCATGGCGGGGATATTGCTTCACAACGAGCGTCGTATCGATTAAAATGGCCCTGGCAACAAGTGGCGCGCACCGCTTTCCCAATGTTCACGGGCAAGAGGCATCGAATATATGGCAGGTAACGGCAGGTTCAGGAAGAAAGACTTCGCACGCCTCGTCTGGGACTCCAAGCCCCGCCGCGCCCCTTGCACCATGGTTTGACTGCAATCCAGTGGCAGAGGCGCTCCTTCTGGTTGCCCAGATGGTTTTGAACGTAAAGGCCGTTTTTATCCTTGACTGGTAAGTCAGACCGAATTAATACTTGCTAATGATATATTGCGAGACTTTAACATCTTGGGAGGGGGGGAATAATGAGCCATCCCATCGTAAAGAAGCTGGAGGACCGCGTAGCCAGGTCCAAGGATTTCACTCCGGATAAAGGGCTGGTGAGCACCGCCATCGGCTACCGCCTGCAGTTAGAAACTTTCCAAAAGCTGTTCGGCCCCCGCAAGCCGGGAGAGGTCCTGGCCTGGAGCAACAGCTATCATCCAACAACGATATACGACGCCTTCGACAATTTAATAGTATTTCCCATGACCGGCTACTCCTACTACATGGGGGCAAAAAGGGACATAGCCAAATATATAGAGCTGGCCGAGAGCACCGGTTTCTCCGTGGACGTATGCTCCAGCATCAGAGCGGAAGTGGGCGTGGCCCTGAGCGGAGAACTTCCAAAGCCGGACCTCCTGATAACAAACTCGGAGGTATGCGACGGGTACGGCCCCTGGCAGTATGTCGCAGAGCATTACGGAATCCCCATCTTCCAGATAGATACCCCTTACCAGGAAAGCGACACGACAATCGCATACATGATCAAGGAATACAAAAGGTTCATAGCCTTTCTCGAGGATATGACCGGCGAGAGATTAGAGATGGAAAAGTTAGACCGCATTTTCAGGGAAGATCTCATGGCGGCCGAGTATAATCGTGAGATAAACGAACTGCGCAAAACCATTCCCACCCCCATGAAAGGGCGGGACGCCATGCGTCTCCTGGGAGGCGGCCAGAACAGGGGCAGCGCCAAATATATCTCCTATCTGAAAGCCCTGGTGGAAGAGTTGAGGGGCAGGGTAGAGAAAGGGGAGGGGGCCGTCCCGGGCGAAAAATACCGCCTCCTCTGGTGTCAGACGCCGCCTTTTTATGTGGATTTAACGACCTGGATGGAGGAGAAGTATGGAGCCGTCGTCGCCTTCAACGACCCGCACAAAGAAGTCTGGTGGGAGCCGGGAGCATACGACGACATGCCAGTGCTGGAGGCCATAGCCAGGCAGTATCTAACCGACCCATGGAACGGCTCATCGGAGCACAGGATCAATGCACTGGTCAGGAACGCCAAGGAGTACAGCGTGCACGCCGCTGTGCATTTTAACCAGTGGGGCTGCCGGGTTTCCGCCGGGCACGCACGAATGTTTGCGGACAGGCTGGAAAAAGAGGTGGGCGTTCCCACCCTTATTCTCGATGGCGACTACATGGATTTCAGGAACTATTCCGATTCTCAGGTGAAAACTCGTCTCGGCACCTTCCTGGAGATATTGTAAGCTTCAGGGAATATCCTCAGCTACGATTCTATTAAAGGGAATATCGGCAAATGAGCACTGCACTGGAAACCCTGCTTAACATAAACACCAGAGAAAACAGAGACAGGTATGCGGAAGAGTGGCACGAACAAGGTGGAAACGTCATAGGCTCTCTATGTGCATACGTGCCGGAAGAGCTGGTTTACGCCGCAGGGGTTCAGCCGTACCGGGTCATGGGAAGCTGGTGGGAACCCACACCCGTCTCAGATGGTTACCTTCCGGCCAATAGTTGCCCCTTTTGCCGAACGGTTCTGGAGGATGTCTTCAAAGGCAGGTATCCCTTCCTGGACGGAATCGTTACCGCCACTTCGTGCCGCATCATGACCAGGCTCTACGACCACTGGAAGGAGTACGGCGACCCTGGATTCGCATTTATGCTCGATTTACCTCAAAAGGACAACCAGGATTCGGTGGACTCGTTCAGGGAGCAACTCGTAAAGCTCAAGAGAGAACTCGAAGAGTTCTCTAAAAAAGAGATAACGGCTGAATGTCTGGGCCGAGCCGTCGAAGTTTACAACAAAACGCGTGAGCTTCTGCGCGGCCTTTATGAGTTGCGAAAGGAAGAGGAGCCTCTCGTTTCAGGTTCGGAATGTCTGTCCATGGTGCTCGCCTCCATGGTCGTTCCCAGGGACGAATATAACAACCTGCTTGAACAGGCCATAATCGACATCGAAGAGCGGGACCTGCGCCACGAGGGGGACGCAAGGATACTGGTGAGCGGCAACATACTGAGCAGCATCGATGAAATAAAAAATATCGAAGAACAGGGCGGCCTCGTGGTTGCAGATGACCTCTGTACGGGCTCGCGCTATTTCTGGGATCTTGTGGAGACCAGCTGGGAACTGGACAAGCAGATAGAGCATCTCAGCACCCGCTACCTCCGAAGACTACCTTGTGCGCGTATGTTCGACAACGAGAAACGCTATGATTACATCAGACAAATGGTGGAAGAATACGACGTCCAGGGCGTTATCTGCACATACCTTAAATACTGCGATCCCTGGGTCTACAATTATCCCCTCACCAGGTCGCGACTCGAAGAGATGGACGTAACGGTGCTTCGCCTGGAGCGAGAGTATTCATTCCAAGGGGCCGGTCAGGCCTCCACCCGCATAGGCGCCTTCCTCGAAATGCTTATATGACCTCTCTGAAGGTTTCCCGGGACATCCACAGGCCTCCACGCCCCATGGCTATGAGCACCGGTTCACATCCAGCATAGTAACACTACCCCCTTCCATTTCTGAACCTCATCCTTTATAATACAATCTCCGGTTGGCATATTCGTCAGATAAAGAGATTTAGAGATGAAAGTACATCTATAGAATTATCCTCAAAGTTGTCTGTTAATAGGGGGAGGGGGAGGGGAAAATGGTTGAAGTGATCTCTGCTCAGCGGGCTGCTGAACTAGTGGAGAGCGGGCAGACGGTGACCGTCTGCGGTATGGGCTGGCTCATGGTGCCGGAAGCAATATGCAAAGCTATTGCGGACAGGTTCAAAAGTAGTAGAGAGCCAAGGGACATCACCCTGTACTACCCTATCATGTTCGGATTCGGAGAGGATACCGGCCTCGAACACTTTGGTCATGAAGGAATGGTACGCAGATTCATCGGCAGCAGCTTCTATAATCAGGGTTACCCGAAGGTAGTAGAACTGGTTAACAGCAACAAGGTGGAGGCCTACAACCTGATACTCGGGGGTATGTTCCATATCCTGCGCTGCACGGCCATGGGTCTCCCCGGCCATCTTACGCAGGTAGGCCTTAACACGTTCATGGACCCCCGACAGGAGGGGGGAAAGCTCAACGAATGCACCAGGGAAGACATCGTAGAGCTACATAAGATAAACGGCCAAGAATACCTCCTCTACAAATCGGTTCCCATCGATGTGGCTATAATAAGGGGCACCACGGCGGATGAAGACGGGAATATCTCGCTTGAGGAAGAATACCTCTCTATAGGCGTTCAAGTTCAGGCCATGGCCGCCAAGACCAATGGAGGCATAGTCATAGCCCAGGTAAAAAATATGACCCGGAGAGGGGCCATTCATCCCCGCATGGTGGCTGTTCCCTCTGCACTGGTAGATTACATCGTGGTTGACCCCAACCAGCCGGTAATGGTGGAAGGCAACAGGCAGATGGATAGCAGTATGTTCCCTCCCATAGAGGATTTTGCATATAACCCAGCTTTTTCCGGTGAGGCGCGCCTCCCCATGCCGGAGCTTGATATGCTGGAATTGAACCGCGAGAAAGTCATCGGCCGCCGAGCCGCAATGGAGCTCAGGGCGGGAGAGGTCACAAACCTGGGCGGCGGAGTGGGCATCAGGGCAGTCCCATTGGTGGCCATAGAAGAGGGCATAGAGGAAGAAGTGCAGTTTACCATCGAACACGGCTCGCTGGGGGGCACAAACATTGGGGGAGTCGCTCATCATAACGTCCAGGCCATCCTCCCCTCCGCCGATCTGATGGACTTTTACGTCGGAGGAGGCCTCGGTATGGCCATACTCAGCTTCGGGGAGCTGGACTCAAGGGGAAACGTCAACGTTAGCAAGTTCGGCGATGTAATTCCAGGCTGCGGCGGATTCATAGATATAAGCCACCGTACACCCCGCATAGTCTTCGTGGGGAGCATGACCGTAGGCGGCCTGAAAGAGGAGATATCCGACGGGTCGCTCCGCATAATCAATGAAGGCAGGCGAAAGAAATTTCTCAGGCACGTTGGGCAGATTACCTTCAACGGGCAGGAGGCTTTGAGAAAAGGACAGGACATTATCTACGTAACAGAACGGGCTGTTTTCAGACTCAGAAAGGAAGGGATCGTCCTCGCGGAGATAGCCCCAGGCATAGATTTGCAAAAAGACATACTGGACCAGAGCGAATTTGAGATTAAGGTCTCCCAGGATATAAAGGAGATGGATAAGCGAATCTTCCGCGCCGAGCCCATGGGACTCGGCTCTATCTCCGACCCGGCGGTACAAGAGCCTAAGGCAGGCATTTCAGCATAGGGAAGTGGCGAAGCGCCCTCAGTGAGTAATTTCGATACTGAATAGTATTTCATTTCGGGCCACGGTGAAAGTATAAATATTAAGAACGAACTTGATAAATTGAATCAACAATACAGGATTTTCCCTTTGCAGGAGCCAGGATGCAAGGAAAACGCATCGGGCCTTAAGAGAAAAGCGCAAGCTGGATTTTATTGGTCGTTGACAAATGTTTTATAGGTAAAACCCCTGCTTCTGGAGCATGGAAAAATGAATGCATTTCCGAATCTTTTCGAACAGATCTCCATTGGCCCCATGCAGTTGAAAAACAGGGTGGTGATGGCGCCCATGGCCACACATTTCGCAGATGCCGACGGTGCGGTCACCCAAAGGATGATAGGCTACTATGCGGAAAGGGCCAGGGGAGGAGCGGGCCTGATAATCACGGAATCCAACTATGTGGATATCAGAGGGAGGGGCGGTTTAAACAGGCTGGGGCTATACGACGATTCCATGCTGGCAGGACATGGAAAGCTGGTGCAGGCCATACACGCAGAAGGCAGCAAGGTTTGCGTCCAGCTTCACCATGCCGGCAGGTCCGCGAACCGAGCCGCCATTGGAGAAATCCCCATTGCTCCCACCGCATCGGATGCAGCCAGGGAGATGACCCTTAAAGACATAGAAAATGTTAAGCGATGTTTCGCGCTGGCAGCGAGAAGGGGTGTTAAGGCAGGATTCGATGCAGTGCAGGTGCACGCGGCGCACGGCTACCTCATAAACCAGTTCCTCTCGCCTGCTTCCAACAAGAGGACGGATGATTACGGAGGCAGCGAAGAAGCGCGAATGCGCTTGCTGCTGGAGATAGTGGAGGAGGTACGCAAAGAGGTAGGTGAGGACTACCCGGTGCTGGTGCGCCTTTCGGCCGAAGAATATCAGGAGGGCGGCTACGGGCTCGATTTTATACTCAGCGTTTGCCGCAGCCTGGAGGAAGCAGGGGTGGCGTCCATAGACCTCTCCGGCTCCATGACCGACACACCGGATAAACCGGGAGCCCTCCCGGGAATGGACCATCCGGTTTGCCCTCTGGTGCCATACGCCGAAGCCGTGAAAAAGACGGTAGACATCCCGGTGGGTGCGGTTGGAAGAATATATAAACCGCATTTGGCTGAACAGGTGCTTCAGCAGGGCAGGGCGGATTTAATATTTCTGGGACGCTCCCTGCTCGCAGACCCTCACTGGGCCCGGAAGGCTAAAGAAGGCCGACAGGACGAAATAAGACACTGCATAGCCTGCAATCGATGTATCGATGAACTGGTTGTGGAGGGGAGCGACGTCAAGTGCACTGTGAACCCGGAATTAGGCCATGAAGACGAGATGAGCATAATACCGGCGGAAAAAAAGAAAAAGGTGCTGGTCGCAGGAGGCGGCCCCGCAGGAATGGAAGCGGCTCTGATGGCCGCCAGACGCGGGCATGAAGTTGTTCTCTGCGAACAGAGAGAAAAGCCGGGCGGCATGCTGCTCTTCGGCTGTGTGGACCCGCACACCAGAGCAGTCTTCGAGCTGGCGGAGCATCTCTCGGGTGAGCTTGTCAGAGCCGGAGTCCAGGTGGAGACCGGCAGGAAATTATCCGCCAATGATGTACTAAGTTACAACCCGGACGTGTTCATCCTGGCTACAGGGGCCGAACCCGTGATCCCGGACATTCCAGGAGTGGATAAGCCGCACGTCTGTACCACGCTGGACATACTCTCCGGAAACGTAGAGCCGGGTGATGACGTGGTGATAATCGGAGGAGGCTTGGTGGGAGGAGAGGTTGCCGAATTGCTGGTTGAAAAAGGGAAACGACCTGTAATAGTAAAAAAATCCCACCAGTTTACCGGCAAACCGGCATACTATTTCACCCGCATGCTGGTCTGGCGCTTGAACCGTAAAGGAGTGAGGATAATTACCGGAGCTGATGTGCTCAGCATCGAGGGCGAAACCGTTCGTATTAAGAGGTTCGGTAACGAGGAGAAGCTCAAGGCGGATACGGTGGTCATAGCCAGAGGAATGTGGCCTAATCGCTCTCTGCTCGACGAAATCGAAAAGGGCCGCATGGAAGTTTATATGATAGGGGATTGCGATCAACCCAGGAGAATTCTTGAGGCTTTAACTGAAGG
>CAYVLI010000036.1:0-6023 GCA_964452105.1 uncultured Nitrospinota bacterium | reverse complement strand
AGCTTCTATGCCGCTTCCAAGGCAGGCGCAGTGGTAACACCCATGAACCCTTCCTACAAGGAAGGCGAGGTAGAGCACCAGTTGAACGATTCCGAAACCGTACTGGTGGTCACACAGGAATCCCTTTATCCCATAGTTTATGAAGCCAGGAAACATGCGCCGAGGCTCAAGGACGTGATAATAATAGGAAAAGGGGAAAAAGAGGGAGCTCATAATTTCAAAGAACTGCTTCAAAAGTATTCGGCGGCCGAACTTCCCGATCCAGAACTTGATCTTGACAAAGACCTCATTGCTCTGCCCTATTCCAGCGGGACGACCGGCCTGCCCAAGGGAGTCATGCTGAGCCACCGCAACCTGGTCACCAACAACATCCAGATGACCTCTGCAGGCCGTTTGACTGAAAAAGACGTTCCCCTTATCTTCCTTCCCTTCTATCACATTTACGGGACAATGCTCATGGGCGGCTCGATTGCATCGGGGGCCACTATGGTCATCATGGAGTCCTTCGATCTGGAAGAATCCCTGAACGCCGTGGAAGAACATGGCGTTACCCTTTACTACGCCGTACCTCCGATTTTGCTTGCTCTGTCCATGTATCCCGAAATAAGCAAGCGCAAGCTTTCCACGATTCGATACATTATGGTAGGCGCCGCCCCCGTGCCGCCGGAGCTGGCCCAGCGCGTGCAGGAATTGACGGGCATTACCGTTCTCCAGGGCTACGGCTTGACGGAGGCCTCTCCGTTGACCCACCTGAATCCTCCATATAAAGGGCTCGTCAAGAGGGAATCGGCAGGTCTCGGCGTCTCGGATCAGGTGCAGAAAATTGTCGATATAGAAGACGGCACAAAAGAACTGGATGTGGGTGAAGTAGGAGAACTCATTGTGAGCGGCCCTCACGTGATGAAGGGTTACTGGAAAGGGGAGCAGGAAACGGCAGAAACTATAAGAGACGGGTGGCTGTATACTGGTGATATAGCCAGGCTGGACGAGGACGGCTATATATACATCGTGGATAGAAAAAAAGAGATGATCAAATACAAGGGATTCAGCGTGGCCCCGGCAGAGATCGAAGCCGTCCTGTTTGAACATGATGCGGTGGCGGACTGTGCCGTAATAGGAAGGCCCGACCCAGATGCAGGAGAAGTGCCCAAGGCGCTGGTAGTTCCCAAGGAGGGAGAGAAGATAGATCCGCAGGCATTGCTCGATTTCGTCGCTCAGCGGGTAGCAGGGTACAAGAAATTACGTGATGTTGAGTTTGTAGATCAAATTCCCAAGAACCCTTCGGGGAAAATACTGCGGCGGGTGCTTAAAGAAAGGGAACGGCAAAAAACCTGATAAGTTGTTATATAAGGCGGAGACATGATTAAAAATCATAGTGTTGGCTCTGTAAAGTTGATGTTATTTCTTGTTGTAACGGTCTGCTTTATCACCGCCATTCAGGTAATGGCCGAATCCGTGAAAAAATTGGATGGCATACCCGAGGTGTTTGTTCCCGTTTATGAAAAACTGGTTGCCCGCGGCGGTAATGAGGATGCCTTGAGAAGCGTTTTCACCGACAAGAGGGTCGTTTTCCTCCCCCATGCATTGAAAATAAACATTAAATATACAGAAAACCCCGACCATTATAAGAAATTTACACGGCCCTCTTATATCAAGCTCGGTCGTCAATTTATCAAGCAGCACTCTGATTTCATGAGAGATGTCGAAATGAGGTACGGCGTCTCACCGGAGATAATAACCGCCATATTGCTCATCGAGACCAAACTCGGTCAGAAAACGGGAAAATACTCTGTATTTAACGTTCTTGCTACCGTTGCCACGGCGAATGATGAGACGAACGTAGAAGCTAACTACAAGAGACTCAAGAGCAGTTACCCGAACCTTAAGAAGGAAGAGATAGCAAAAAGGTTGAAAAGTCGCTCCAGCTGGGCATTCAAAGAGCTGGAAACTTTTATAAGGTTTACCCTCGCCGAAAGGATGGACCCGCTGAAAATAAAGGGTTCCTGGGCGGGGGCTTTCGGGATTCCTCAGTTTATACCTTCCAGTTATGTCGCCTACGGCGTCGATGGCGATGCAGATGGAGTGCGGGATCTTAGTAATTTCAATGATGCTATAGCCAGTGTGGCCAATTATCTTAAAAAACATGGGTGGAAGCCGGGAATGGATGACGAACAGAAGAAAGGGGTGATATGGAAGTATAACCACAGCAAATTATACGTGAATGCTGTCCTGGCTTCGGCGAAACTTATGACTCAGACAGGAGATAAGAGATGAAAGAGGAAATATGTCCCCTGTGCGATAAAAAGGTAGATAAAGAGGATTTTATATATCATAACGAAATAGAAGAAGTATTAATCGATCTGATTAAAAAAAACCATCCTCGATGGATCAGCAAAGACGGAGCCTGCCCCAAATGTCTGGAGCGATACAGGGACATATTCGGCCGCGAAACCAAAAATAACTCATAATAGGATATTGCCCTGGATGAGCGCTTTCGCAGTTGGAGGAGTTGGATGTGAGTCGAAAATATAATGAAAATTTAAAGAAAGCCCTGGAAATCACCGACAGTCTGCGAGAATTTGCAGCCAGAGCTGCCAGGGAGGCGGATGACGACTCCTGCCGGGGTATCTACAGCCGAATGATATGGGATACCAAACAGTACAAGGAGCTCATAGAAAAAGAAGTAGAAGGCCATAAAAGTAAAGATAAATGGGATTAAGTTATCAGGGTAAAAGTATCTTTTTACAAACGGCTACTCTAAAATTTTTGTATCTCTTGAGAAAAATTATCAGGCACATCCGAAAGCTCAAATTCTGATTATATCTATGATTAGCAAAAAAATGCCGATAGTCACCAACAAGAACCAGTTCCTGCGTCGATCACGATAAAAACCAATGGACGCCACTACAATGAGAAGCGATGGCAGGATGAATCGCATCACAATAGTTACTCTCCATGTTAAGAACAAAATTCCCCGCGGGAAAAACAATCCTTACAAAGTATAGCACTATAGTTCTATTATGGCAACACAAATATTACTAATGTATTATTATGATTGGCGAAAGAATAAAACAAATAAGAAAAGAAGCCGGTCTGAGGCAGGAAGATTTCGCAGACAGCATCAAGGTCTCAACCAAGCAGGTAGGCCTCTGGGAGCGTAACCAGGCCAGGCCAACGGATATCTACCTGGAAAAAATTTCCTCTATATTCGGTGTCAACCTGGAATGGCTTGAAACAGGACGGGGGGTCAAATACTCAGCGGCCGAACCTGTGGTGAACGTAGAAAAAGTTCTCGGTTTTCTCGATTGCCATGAAGAGGTTAAACACGAACAGCCGGGATTATATTCTCTTCTGGCTGATGCCGCAGAGGATAAATTTTACATAAAAGAAGATGAGATGGAGTACCTGGCGCATGCCAAATTGCGGGGCCGGGAAAGAGCCGATTACCTCACTGAATTGGGTCGTTACCGGGAGCGCAAAAATCAACACTCATATGTTCTCACTCCCGAAGAGAGGAAAATCATTCTGGTTTTGAGGTCCCTGCCAGAGGATCAAAAACGAGAGATCATTGATTTCCTGGAATTTAAAGCCAGCAAAAACAATAGAAAATGAAACGCCTCAAAATCTCCAGGACGGGAAAACACCCACCAATATGGTCACCTGAAAATGCTGTTAATTATGCATTTGAACTCCTCCTCGGGCAGTACGCCGTAGACCTCAAAATGCCTCCCCTTGTCTGCCCATTTAGCCTTGTGCCACAAGAATCCCCGTTCGTCTACCCATGAAAACATATGGCCCGGCAGTTCGTTGACTGAGATTTCCTCCTTGCGCCAGGGGCGGGGCGGTGAGACCAATTCTAATTTTTCTCCGCCTTTAGGGAAGCTTTCCTCCAGGGTAAGCGCAAGCTGGTCGCGGTTCTCATATGAGAATTGCAGAGTCACCTTGAGCACCGGCCTCTTCCGGGATGTGATGCTTTCCGGAGGCCAGACCAGATAGTCCGGAGAATAAGAGGGTAGCATTATGTTCACTCTCAGGGCACGTTCAGCCTCCTCGACGCTCCCCCAAATTTCTACGTTTTTCCGTTCCGGTTGAATATAATCGGGGACTTCGTTCAGTATTTTGAGGAGGGCGCCTGCGGTCAGCGTCACGGCCAATACGGGCACAACCACACCGGCTACGGTTTTAAAGAATTTGATATTTCTCTTTCTTGCGCATTTATTCTGCATTGTTTCGTAAATACTTCTCACGCCACGAAAAATAGAAGCACCATGAGAGAACCGGCCAAAACCCACAGCCGAAAATCTTCGTAAGTAACTGCTTCAGGCCTTTCCTCCCTGAGCAGTCTCCTCACCCTCTGTACGACGCGAGCCTTGTGCGAATTGTTCTATATGCTGCTGGCCATCGAGTGCAGCCATCCTCCAGCCGGGCGTGCCGCCCTCCTGTTCTGCAGCGAGAGATTAGCCTTGTAAACTTTTATCAGGCCGGAGGCGAAAGCCAGAGGGTTTCCGGTCGTTTCCACGGCCGCATCGTCGCATATCTTTTCATTTTCATTGATGATGGCTCGGAAAACAACCAGGGCCACCGGATTGTAAAACATCAGCGCCCGCATGAAAAAAAGAATCCATGCCTTAAGACGGTCGGTATTCGCGATATTCACCAGTTCATGGGCCAGTGCTCCTTTAAGCTCCTCTTCGTCGAGCAGTCCCAGGAGCGAATCGGAAATCAACAAGGATGGCCGCCTAAGGCCCCTCGTGTAAAGTATCGGCAGCCTGTTTTCGAGGATGTATACGTCCAGGCGACCCCCTTTCCTTAACCTGGGATTTCCGCCGAAACTATTCAGAGCGGTTCCAGCACTTGCTGTTCGTCTGGTTCCGGTTTTCTTTTCGAAATGTGATTACCCACGCCCCCGGATATAAGCGGGACCAGTTCTTGTAAGACGAATATCAACATGGTGGCCCCCATAATTATGATGGACACTTGTCATAGGGTAATACCGCCCAAAACCCTTAGCCTGAGCCATGGAAGGCCACTGAAAATAGCCCCGTTTTCCTTGAAGAATCCTTCCGCCCAAAAAGGGTGTAACAACTTGTAAAAAGGAGGCAGAAATACGGGGAAGGCCAGCGCTAAGGACCGGAAACGGAGCCGGGTAGCGGGTCTATTGATATGCCAGGAATAAATAAGGACTTCCACCACCATGATTGTAACCAGCGAATGGAAGAAAACTTCAGTTAAATAACCGACTATATGAGGGTTCCTACGAGAAAGTATCAAAGCTCTTCTGGACTGCTATGATGACATAGAAATAGTCGGTGAAGCATCCGATGGCCTCGAGGCCATTGCAAAGGTTAGAGAATTAGATGCTCACATAGTACTCATGGATATAGCCATGCCGGGACCGGGAGGGCTGGAAGCTACGCTGGAATTGAAAAAGATTAGCCCTGAGACCAAAATAATAGTGCTGACACAGTACGATAATCACGAATATATATACCGCTTTCTCAAAGCAGGAGTGTCTGGCTACGTCCTGAAGAAAGCCGTAGGCACCGAACTCCTGGCTGCTATAAGAGCGGTGCACAGCGGCGGCACGTTTCTTTATCCCTCCGTAGCCTCCAAGGTAATCGAGGGATACCTCGATAAAGACGGCCAGATACCGGCTAAAGACCCTTACGAATCCCTCACCGACCGGGGAAAACAGGTTCGCAAGCTAATAGCCGAGGGACACTCTAATAAAGAGATGGCCGAATTGCTGTGCATCAGCGTAAAGACGATAATGGGCCATCGCACGAATACGATGGAAAAATTGAACATCCACAACCGCACCGGCCTTGTTAAATTCGCAATCCGACATGGGCTGGTAGACGCCTGATCCCCCTCCCCAAAATCCCCGTGAATTCTTGTCTTTCATTTAAGCGCACATCTCGCCTGAACGAATTTTTGAGCCGCCTGTTAGAGGCGCTTATTTATTGACTTTGGACCAGGCGGCTTGCGATGAATCCCAAGCTCCGGTCAGGCTCTTCTCTATG
>CAYVLI010000035.1:7462-12909 GCA_964452105.1 uncultured Nitrospinota bacterium | reverse complement strand
TAGGCCTGAACTTGTTTTGTGCCTGTCGGGTGCAGAGACCTGACAGCACTTATAATGTCTGTGCAGCGCCAGACCATTATCCAATTATTTCCAATTCAATCACGCTCTTTGTAAACCGAACATAGTCCCCCGTCCTTGTCATGCTGAGCGAAGCGAAGCATCTCGCCGAAAAAGAAGCTATCCTCTCTTATGTCAGAGATTCTTCGCTGTGCTCAGAATGACAAAATAAGGTCACAAAGAACTGTGGGAGATTTTTCCAGCGCGGGCCTACGAAAATTTTGACAGATAGAATTAATGTTACTATGTCATATTATGACATTACCACATATTTTGATAGATGCAAAACAGCAAAAGGAGGTGCGGGATGCCCACGATCAGAATCGATGATGAGGTGTATAAATTTTTGGGGAACATGTAAAAGGCTTTGAGACGCCTAATGATGTATTGAGGAAAGTACTTCGTCTTACCAATTCGAAGTCTTCTTTAGAAGAACAAAAAGTTAGAAGAGTGAAACGAAGAGAAAAAACACATCGGAGGGAATATAGAATACCCATTTTAGAAGCTATTGAAGAGTTAGGTGGGGATGGAAAAGTTGATAAAATACTAGAAATAGTCTTTCAAAAAATAGGACACAAGCTAACAAAATTTGATCTTGAAGAACTTCCCTCTGGAGGAGATGTGAGATGGCGAAATACTGCACAGTGGGAGAGAGAGCGTATGAAGAGGGAGGGCCTGCTACGTAATGACTCGCCCAGGGGAATATGGGAAATCTCAGATAAAGGGGTTGCTTATTTAGAGAGAATATCTACCCAATAATCTCCGATTCGCTGAAGAAGAAGGGTATTTCCACGGCGGCGGTTTCCGGGGCGTCCGAGCCGTGGATGGAGTTTCTCTCGATGTTCTGGGCGAACAGCTTGCGGATGGTCCCCTCCCCCGCCTCGGCCGGGTCGGTATTCCCCATCATCTCCCGCAAGCGCTCGATGGCATTTTCGCGCTCCAGTGCGGCGACCACTACTGGGCCGGAAGACATATATTTTGTCAGGCTGTCATAAAATGGCCGTTCTGCATGAACTCTATAGAAGGCTCTGGCCTGTTCCATGCTCATGTGAAGCATCTTCAGGCTGAGTATCTTGAAGCCGTCCTTCTCTATAATGCTGAGTATTTCGCCTGCAAGGTTTCGCTTCACCGCGTCAGGCTTGATGATCGTAAGCGTTCTCTCCACGGCCATTTATGGTAACCTCCTCTTCCGGCGCGAATGGTTTCACAATGATAGGGCGGGTTTGAAACCCGCCCCTGCACCTGCATTCAATCAAATTTTTCGATAATAAAAACTTTCAGAAACTTGACAGGTTAATCGTTCAGACAACTACGCCTTGACTGCTTCTTTTTTCGCCTCACCGGCTTTTTCGAACCCTGCCTTTAATGCAGCTTTATTGAGGTCTTCGGTGCCTTTGGGTACACGCGCCATCACCGCTTCTGTTATCGCCTCTCTGGAGACCACACCGGTCAGCTCTACCATGGCCCCCAGCGCCACGATATTGGCCACGATCATTTTACCCACTTCTTTCTGAGCGGTGCGAATGATGGGGACCCTATAAACGACGTAGTTTCCTTTCGGTGTTTCCTGCACGAAGTCGGAGTCCACCAGCAGGAAACCGCCCTCCTTCAGGTCGTCACTGTATTTATTACAGGACGCCTGCGTAAGCGCCAACAGCGCGTCTATCTGTGTCGCCTTGGGGTAGTCGATCTCCTGGTCGCTTATTACTACTTCCGATTTGCTGGCGCCGCCCCTGGCCTCCGGGCCGTATGATTGGCTCTGAACGGCGTTTTTACCCTCATATATAGCCGCAGCTTCGGCCAGTATCACCCCGGCAAGGATGAGCCCCTGCCCTCCGGCGCCGCTCAACCTTATCTCGTATCTTTCACTCATCAGTTGTTCCTCTCATATTCGGCTGTCCATTCACTAATAATTAAAAAACCAGAAGTTCAGGGGGAAAATTACGAGAGCATCCCCCTTGCAAAAGTGGTTCTCTCGTTCGCTGTTTTTCTGATGTCTATCCGGCGCTTGCCGCCGCTCTGGCCTGCGCCTTCTTAATTATCTTTTCGTATGATTCGCAATATTCGGGTTTATCCACATCAGCGATCACGCCGGTGATAATCTTATCCTCCATTTCCTCCGGAGACATAGTCCTGGCTTTCGCCGCACTAACCGCCGCCTCTTTCTTATGAAGCAGCATCTCCGCCGGACCTCCCAGGCGGTTCCTGCGGCCATATATCTCCGTGCAGTCGGTCAGGACCTCCACCAGCGCAAAGCCCTTTTTCCTTATTCCCTGTGCTATGAGTTTATCCAGCTGCGCCGCCTGGTAGGTGCTGCCGCGGGCCACGAATGATGCCCCTGCGGCCACGGCCAGAGCGCTGATGTCGAAGGGGTTGTCCGGCTGCCCGTATGGAGCCGTGGTTGCATAGCTGCCCATGGGCGTGGTGGGAGAATACTGGCCTCCTGTCATGCCGTAGTTGTAGTTGTTGAACAGGATCATGGTTAAATCGATATTTCTACGGCAAGCATGTATGAAGTGGTTTCCTCCTATAGCCGAGCCGTCTCCATCTCCCGATACCACTATGACATTGAGGTTGGGCTTGGCCACTTTGACTCCTGTGGCGAAAGCCAGAGCCCTGCCGTGTGTGGTGTGGAGCGTATTGAAATCCATGTATCCCGGCGCCCTGCTGGAGCAGCCTATCCCCGAGACAATGACCGTATTGTCCTTATCCAGCTTGCAGCTATCTATGCCCCTTATCAAAGCCTTGAGCACGATACCGTTTCCGCATCCGGGGCACCAGATGTGCGGAAATTTATCCATTCTAAGGTATTTTTCATAATCAAACATATGCTGCCTCTCTCACCTTGTTGTAAATAGCCTCGGGGGTAATCAGTTCACCGCTGGCGAGAAAAAGACCGTCGATCTCGCTCTCCCCTCTGGCCGATCGCTCCACCTCCAGAACAAGCTGGCCCAGGTTCATCTCGGCCACTATGATCTTCTTCACCTGTTTGGACAGTTCTCTTATTTTTTCTTCGGGGAAAGGCCAGATGGTGATGGGCCTGAAAAGCCCCACATTAAAGCCTTCCTCACGCAACTTAAGCACGGCATGTCTGGCCGAACGAGCCACAGACCCGAATGCCACCACGGCGACGTCGGCGTCGCTCAGATGCAATTCTTCGTAAGTTATTATGTCTGCGCGGTTTTTCTCTACTTTTCCGAGCAGCCTTAATTCATCTTCCTGCACCCACTTCGGATCGCTGGTGGGAAAACCCGTTCGATCGTGGTTCAAGCCTGTAACGTGGTAGCGGTATCCTTCTCCGAACGAGGCCATGGGGTTAACACCACCTTCCGGGTGATCGTAGGGAAAATATTCCTCCGGAGGGCACGTAGGCTTAACCCTGTCTATTATCTCCAGCTCCTCCGGGGCGGGTATCCGAATCGCTTCCCTCATATGGGCTATGACTTCGTCCATGAGCAGAATAACCGGTGTGCGATACTTTTCAGAAAGGTTAAAAGACCTCACGGTAATATCAAAGGCCTCGCGCACCGAAGAAGGCGTGAGAGCGATTATCGGATGATCGCCATGCGTGCCCCATCTGGCCTGCATGATGTCGGACTGGGCCGGCGAAGTGGGCAGTCCCGTGCTCGGACCGCCCCTCATGACGTTCACCAGCACACAAGGTATATCGCAGAGACAAGCGTAACCCAGGTTCTCCTGCTTGAGAGAGAATCCCGGCCCGCTGGTGGCGGTCATGGATTTGACTCCCGTGAGGGAAGCGCCTATAACGGCGCCCATAGAGGCTATTTCATCCTCCATCTGAATGAACTTGCCCCCTACTATCGGGAGCCTGAGAGCGAGGAGCTCGGCGATCTCCGATGAAGGAGTGATGGGATAGCCGGCAAAGAATCTGCAACCGACTGCAAGGGCCCCTTCGACGCAAGCCTCGTTGCCCTGCAAAAGTTTTAATCGTTCATCCTTTTTCAATTTTCTTCCTTCCATGATATAGAACTAAAAAATTGTCTGCTTATCCGTCCTTCTTATCGATTTTCAGGTGAGACAGGGGGTCGGAGGTACATTGAAAAGCGCTCAAGATACTTTGATGCAGAAATCAGGGCATCTCAGCTCACAGAGCATGCACTTCGTACAAGCGTCTATATCTTTGACCGCCGCCACCAGTCCCTTCATTTCAAGCACATTGGTAGGACAGAGTTTTACGCAGATTTCGCAGCCCTTGCACCACTTCTCGATGATTTCAATCGTGGCCGGGCTCTTCTTTTTATCGACTTTGGCTTCCAAAATGTTCCTCCTGGCTGCTACCGGGTTTTCTATAAAAATAAGGGGGCAACAGACCGCCTCCATCCATTGCACCCTTGATTATAATCCTATCTTCACCAAAGACAAATGTTAATCTACGGGCTAAGCTCCCACGGCGCTGGCAATCTGCGAGGTGGAAACAAAATGCTTCGAAAGCTGTAGCTCCTTCGCGCTTACGCCAAGCGCCATACCCACGAGCTGAGGAAGATGAAGTATGGGCATGTTCAAGGAGGAACCCATCTCTTTTTCAGCCTTCTTTTGATATATGTCCAGGTTCAGGTGGCACAGCGGACATGGAGTCACCACACACTGAGCGCCATTTTCCTTGGCGTCCAGCAGGTTGCGTCCGGCCATGCGCATGGAGGCCTTCTCGTTTTCCAGTACGATGGGGAAACCGCAGCAGCGGGTTTTGCCATAGTAGTCGATAGGCTGCCCGCCCAGCGCCTCGATTATCTTTTCCAGCGAGGAGGGCTTCTCCGGGTTCTCATGCCCCAGCGCATACTCCGGCCTCAGTATTTGGCAGCCGTAAAACGGAGCTACCTTGAGGCCATTGAGGCTTTTCTGTACCTTGCCCTTGAGGTTTTCCAACTCCTGGCCTTCAGAGAGTATCCACATCAAATGCTTCACCTGAACTCCGCCCTTGTACTGATGGTTTCCGTCGGACAGATAGCTGTTAATCTTGGCCAGGTACTCGCTGCTTTCCTTCAGGGTATTATTGGCCGGCTGCATATAACCCTGGCAGGTGCTGCAGATGGTGACTATGGTATCCAGCCCCTTCTCTTCCGCCAGTGCAAAGGTTCTTGCGTTATACGTATCCGTAAGCGTAGGGTTTTTGGCTTGCATGACACCGGCCCCGCAGCACGTGGCTTCAGTTAATTCAACCAATTCCATGCCAAGCTTTTCGGCTATTTTGTATGTGGACTGATAAAGCTCCGGACATGTCCCTTTAGCTACGCAGCCCGGGAAAAAGGCGTACCTCATCATTCACCCTCCAGTTTCTTGTAAATCCGCTGAACATCGTCCGCCCCAGGAATCGGCTTGTGCTTGAGCGGGAGTTTACCCTTGAAAAACATCTTCATTCCCACTGGAGCCAT
>CAYVLI010000035.1:4586-7362 GCA_964452105.1 uncultured Nitrospinota bacterium | reverse complement strand
TGCGAAACATCCCTTGAATCGCCGGCGAACTTGAAGGCCTTGGCCAGCGCCGCGGGCGCTAAGAATTTTTCGTTTGCCTCAAACGATGTGCAATCAGAGGTGCAAGCGCCGCACATGATGCATGTAGCCACCTCGAATACGGTGTTGAACTGGCCGGGGCTCTGCAAAAATTCCTTCTCAGGGAAAGACTGGTTTTCAGCCGATTTCAGATAAGGCATAATGGCCTCTATCTTATCCCAGTATGCCTTCATATCCACCACCATGTCCTTGATCACCGGGAAGTTCTGCATCGGCTCGATCGTTACGGTATCGTATAGCTCGAGCAGCATGGCCACCTGTGTTTTACAGGCCAGGCGGGTATGCCCGCAAATGCGCATTGCGCAAGAGCCGCATATAGCGCTGCGGCAGGACATGCGATAGGTCAGCGTGCCATCCTGTTCACCCTTTATCTTGTTGAGACAGTCCAGGACGGTCTCGCCGCTCTGGCAATCGACCTGGAATTCCTGGAATCTACCGTTCCCGCCGGTTTCCGGATTGTACCTGTAGACTTTGAAAGTTACCTCCGCCATATCAGTATTTCCTCTCTTCAGGCTGAAATTTTGTTATGGAAACGGGTTTGTATTCCAACCTGGGCCCATCGTCGGTGCGGTAAGCGAGCGTGTGTTTCAACCAGTTTTCGTCGTCTCGCTTGGGATAATCGACGCGATAGTGAGAGCCCCTGCATTCCTGTCTGGCCAAAGCCCCGGCTACTATGATTTCTGCGAATTCGAGCAGATGGCCGAGTTCCAATGCGCTAATCAGGTCGGTGTTGAAGCGTTTGCCTTTGTCATCTATCTTCAGGCCTCGGTAACGCTCCCTGAGTTTAGCGATGTTGTCCAGTTGAGACTTGAGTTTCTCTTCGTTCCTGAAAATTGCGCAGTTATCGGTCATGGAGACCTGCAAATCTTCTTTTATGGCAGCGACCGACTGAGAGCCCTCGCTGCCCAGGATGCCTTCGATTTCTCCCCTGGCCTGATTGGATGCATCGGCGGGAAGCTCGGGGAGATCAGCCCCTTTGGCGTAGTCTGATGCCGCCCTACCCGCCCTGCGGCCAAAAAGCACGGCCTCCAGCAGTGAGTTGGTTCCAAGCCTGTTAGCTCCGTGGATGGACACGCAAGCGCATTCCCCCGCGGCGAAGAAACCCTTGACGGGAGTGTTATCGGCATCGCAGGTAACTTGCCCATCCACCGTGCAGGGTATGCCTCCCATGGAGTAGTGGGCCGTGGGCTGGATCGGTATGGGTTCTTCAAAGCAATCCACTCCGGAAAAGTCGTAAGCGAGGTCGTGTATCTGCGGCAAGCGTTCCTGTATCCGCTCTTTACCAAGGTGCCTTACGTCCAGGGCCACGTAATCTTTACCCCCAATGCCGCGTCCCTCGTTTATCTCGGTTTGAATAGCGCGGGAGGTCAGGTCTCTCGGGGCAAGCTCCATCATATCGGGCGCGTAGTTGGCCATGAAGCGCTCCCCATCGTTATTCAGGATATAGCCTCCTTCGCCCCTCGCTGCCTCAGTGACAAGAATCCCCTGTTTCCAGAGGCCGGTGGGGTGAAACTGGACGAACTCCATGTCTTCGAGGGGGACGCCTGCTCTATAGGCCATTGTGATTCCGTCACCGGTGTTTGCATGGGCGTTGGAGGTAATCTTGTATGCGCGCCCGTAACCGCCCGTGCCGAAAACCACCGCCTTGGCCCTGATAACTATCAGCTTTCCCCGGTCGATGTCATAGGCAACGATCCCCCTGCATACGTTATCCTTCACTATCAGGGAAACCATGTACCATTCCTCGTAAACCTTTATACGCCGCTTCATCACCTGCTCGAAGAGCAAGTGAAGGATGGTGTGTCCCGTCCAGTCTGCCGCAAAGCAGGCCCGTGACTTTGAGTGCCCCCCGAATCGCCTCTGGTTTATCCTGCCATCCTCCATTCGGCTGAACACACAACCCATGTGTTCGAGGTCGTAAATGATTTCCGGCGCTTCTTTTACCATCGTCTCGATGGCCGCCTGGTCGCCCAGGTAGTCACTGCCCTTGACGGTATCGAACATGTGCAATTCCCAGTTGTCGTCCGGGTCGGCGTTACCCAGCGAGGCCGCTATGCCCCCTTGAGCAGCGCCTGAGTGGGACCTCACGGGATGAAGCTTGGAAACCACTGCCACGTCCAGATCATCTCCGGCTGCTATGGCCGCCCTCATCCCCGCCAGGCCTGCCCCCACTACTATGAGATCGTGTGAAAGTACTTCTTCCTCCAGCGCCATGTCGATCAACTCCTCTCGTATTGCTTTCTACCTTCCTTGTAAAGGTCTCTTCCCTGGCAGTCATTAACCACCACTACCGGGAAATTTTCTACGATCAACTTCCTGATGGCCTCCGGCCCCAGATCTTCGTAAGCTATTATCTCTGCGCTCTGGACCGTTTTGGCCAGGTAAGCCGCAGCTCCTCCTGTCGCAGCAAAATAGACGCATTTATATTTCACCATAGCGTCTATCACTTCCTGCCCCCTGGAACCTTTTCCTATCATCCCCTTGAGGCCCTTCTCGATTAACTTGGGAGAATAAGGGTCCATGCGGTAGCTGGTGGTAGGCCCTGCGGAGCCTATAGGTTTGCCAGGCTTCGCAGGCGCAGGCCCCACGAAATAGATCACCTGGCCCTGGAGGTCAACAGGGATATCTTCTCCCTTGTCGATGAGGTCGCACAACCTTTTATGCGCGGCATCTCTCCCTGTCAGCATAGGGCCGCTCA
>CAYVLI010000035.1:0-4486 GCA_964452105.1 uncultured Nitrospinota bacterium | reverse complement strand
TCCGCCGGCATCACCCTGGGGTCCACGGGCGAGGTGATTATATAATCTTCTTTAAGCTCACTATCAGATACAAGGTCTGCGATGGAGCGCGCCGCCGCAACCATCATCTGCTCGTTTACATCGGTCGCCCTGACATCCAGCGCTCCCCGGAAAATACCCGGGAAACCCAGCACGTTGTTCATCTGGTTCGGATAGTCCGATCGGCCCGTGGCGATTATCTTCGCTCCGGCATCCAGAGCCTCTTCAGGCATAATCTCAGGCACAGGATTGGCCATGGCCATAACTATGGGATTCGACCGCATACTGCGCACCATGTCCTTGTCAACCTGCCCAGCTATGGAGAGACCTATGAAAACATCAGCGCCCTGCATGGCATCGGCCAGAGAGCCCTTTAGTTTATCCTGGTTGGTTATACCGGCTACCTCATCCTTGAAGGGGTTCATGTTCTCCGGCCTGCCTTCGTAGATAGCGCCTCTGGTATCACACAGAATTATATCCTGGACATCAGCGTTATACAGGACCTTCGCACATGCGATGCCGCTCGCCCCCGCACCGTTTATCACCACCTTGATGTCCTTCATTTCCTTGCCCACAACTTTAAGGGCGTTGACCATCCCAGCCAGCAAAACCACCGCGGTGCCGTGTTGATCGTCGTGGAACACCGGTATGTCCATTTCGGCGCGAAGCCTGGCCAATATCTGAAAGCAGCGAGGAGCGGATATATCCTCCAGGTTAATGCCCCCGAAGCCGGTGGATATCATCTTGACTATATGGATTATTTCCTCGGTATCCGTGGTGCCCAGGGATATGGGAAAAGCGTCCACCCCTGCCAGCATCTTGAAGAGGACGGACTTTCCTTCCATCACCGTGTGTCCTGCCGCGGGACCTATGTCCCCCAGACCCAGTATGGCGGTAGCGTCGGTCACTATTGCTACCATGTTATCCTTAGCGGTGAATTTATGGATAAGTTCAGGGTCGTCAACTATAGCCCTGCAGGTCTCAGCCACTCCCGGGCTATAAGCCAGGGTGAGGTCTTTATTGTTTCGGGCGGGCGTTTTGGCTATTACTTCAATTTTTCCGTTGCCGGAAAAATTGCCGCTATGATATTTAAAAGCATCTTCTCTGGTGTACTTCACCAGGCTCGTATCAGCCATTTCCTTTTCCTCTCGCGAAGAAGGCGGCAATCGCCTTCCCCAGCCTATTGATGGACGTCAGTAAAGATTTGTTAACTCTCTCGAACACTTGAGCGGACAGCCCGACCAAACCAGAACCCGCCCTCTCATTCACTCCTCATTGCGAAAACCTCTCAAACGTCTGAATCGGTCACTCCCGTCGCAGATTCGATCATGGCGCCTGAAGGATTTTGATCGGCTGTGGGTTACAGTTCTATCTCTTTGTGTCTGCTGGCGTGGCAATTCACGTTCACGGCAAGCGGCAAGCTCGCAATATGGCAGGAGGTCTTAAGGATGTGAACACCGAGGCAAAACACACGACCGCCTAACCCCTGAGGCCCGATGCCCAGGTTGTTTATTTCTTCCAATAGCTCGTCTTCGATGCTGGCCAGCTCTGGATCGGAGTTCCTGGTTCCCAGCGGCCTCAGCAGCGACTTCTTGGCCAGTATAGCCGAATATTCGAAATTGCCGCCTATCCCCACTCCTATGACCACCGGGGGACAGGGGTTGGGCCCCATCTCGGATGCCCTCTGAACGACAAACTGCTTAATTCCTTCGATACCGTCGGCGGGTTTGAGCATGATTACCTGGCTCATGTTTTCGCTCCCGCCCCCTTTGGGCGCCACCGTTATCTTCAGCTTGTCTCCAGGCACCAACTCCGTATGGATGACTGCCGGGGTATTGTCTCCCGTGTTCTTTCTGGTGAAGGGATCGCACATGGACTTCCTCAGGTAGCCCTCATCATAGCCTTTCCGAACCCCTTCGTTGATAGCTTCCACAAGCGACCCACCTTCAATATGCACGTCCTGTCCGATTTCAACGAAGAAGACCGCCACACCCGTATCCTGGCACATGGGCGACCGCTCTTCCCTGGCTATCCTTGCGTTCTCTTCGAGAAGCTCCAGTATTGCCCGGCCCGTGGGAGAATCCTCTCTCTCTTTTCCTTTGCGGAAAGCTTCCAGGACGTCTTCACCCAGGTCATAGTTGGCGTCCATACAAATCTTCTTCACCGCTTCCACTATTTCGCTGACGTGTATGGTTTTCACTTTTCCACCTTCCCTGCCCTCCGCCGGGCGGCGCAAGGGCCATCATATTAGATATCGATGTCGATCTTCCGCGAGTATCCAGACACTCGCCGGTTATCAAGTTTATACCTGCGTTCTTTGATTATCAACTATAAATTTTACCCCTCATACGACCGCCGACCGCCATATATAAAAACTGAAGGCGCAACTATAAGTCCTGACGAGCCATTGGAGAACCACCCCCTCCACCGCCCTTATGGTAAGCGGTACGATTGACCGGGTGATTTCCTATAACTTGAGAATAGCCACCAATTCCTTGACGGCATCTGCGGACTTGTTAAGCGCAGCCTTCTCCTCGTCCGTTAGTTTGATCTCTATGATTTCTTCAACGCCATTAGCGCCTAACTTGACGGGCACTCCCATATAAATCCCGTTTATGCCATACTCGCCTTCCAGCAGAGCTGCGCAGGGAAGTATCCTCTTCTTGTCTTTAAGGATTGCTTCTATCATCTCTGTTACCGCCGCTCCCGGAGTATAGAAAGCGCTTCCGGTTTTGAGCAGGGCCACTATCTCGCCGCCGCCCTTGCGAGTCCTGGTTACGATGCGGTCGATGGCCTCCTTGCTCATTAGCTCGGTAATGGGTATGCCCGCCGCAGTGGAATACCTGGGGAGAGGCACCATTGAGTCTCCATGGCCGCCCAGCACGAAAGCCGTCACGTCTTCAACCGAAACATTAAGCTCCATGGCTATGAAAGTCCTGAACCGTGCGGTATCGAGCACTCCGGCCATGCCCATGACCCTGTTCTTGGGGAAGCCGCTGAGCTTGTAAGCCAGCTGGACCATGGCATCCAGAGGATTGGTCACCACGATGAGTATGGCGTTCGGAGAATGTTTGATCACTCCTTCGGTGCAAGCGGTTATTATTTTGGCATTGGCCTCGAGGAGGTCGTCCCGGCTCATGCCAGGTTTCCTTGGAAGGCCTGCAGTTATGACAATGATATCCGAGTTGGCAGTGTCGGCATAGTCGTTGGTTCCGGTTACCTTACAGTCGAAACCCTCGACCGGACCCGATTCCATCAGGTCCAGGGCCTTGCCCTGGGGCATTCCTTCCACTATATCGACAATGACGATATCTCCCAGCTCTTTTGAGGCTGCCCAATGAGCCGTGGTTGCTCCTACATGACCGGCGCCTACGACTGTAATCTTGGGTCTCATAATCGCTCCTTTCTGTTCTCTACAGTTGTGAAAATCGGCTATAAGCGGTTATTCCTACATGTTGCTTATAATGGCAGAGGCGAATTCCGATGTCTTGACTTCTCTGGCGCCTTTCATAAGCCTGGCCAGGTCGTAGGTGACCACCTTTGATTTAATAGTTTTCTCCAGGGCGCCTGTTACCAGATCAGCGGCCTTCTTCCAGCCCAGATACTCGACCATCATAACCCCAGACAAAAGCAGCGAGCCCGGGTTTACCTTGTCCATGCCCGTATATTTTGGGGCGGTGCCGTGGGTGGCTTCGAACAGTCCCACCACGTCGCCAATGTTGGCGCCGGGGGCCAGTCCCAGCCCTCCTACCTGTGCCGCACAGGCATCGGAAAGATAATCGCCGTTCAGGTTCGGCGTGGCCAGAATGTCATACTCATCGGTGCGGGTGAGAATCTGCTGGAACATACTGTCCGCTATGCGGTCGTTGATCAGGATTTTCCCTTTGGGTAGTTTGCCCTTATATTTATCCCATAGTTCGTCTTCTGATACCGTGACATCCGGAAATTCCTCCTTTGCCGCCTTGTAGCCCCAATCCCTGAACGACCCTTCGGTGAACTTCATAATATTGCCCTTGTGCACCATGGTAACAGATCGCCTTTTCCGGTCTATGGCATACTGGATGGCTTTTCTAATTAGCTTCTTCGTGCCGGTTACGCTGATGGGCTTGATCCCCACGCCGGAATCCGCCCTTATGTGCGTACCCATCTGCTTATTCAGGAAGTCGATCACCTTCTTTACGTCTTTGCTCCCTTTCTTCCATTCGATGCCTGCATAGACGTCCTCGGTGTTTTCCCTGAAGATTATCATATCCATCTTTTCGGGATGCTGAACTGGGCTGGGGACGCCCTGGAAATACCTCACCGGGCGCACACATGCATAGAGGTTGAGTTCCCGCCTCATGGTGACGTTGAGGCTCCTGATGCCTCCTCCGACAGGAGTCGTCAAGGGACCCTTAATGGCCACTTTGTAATGCTTGATGGCCTTCAAAGTGTCATTCGGCAGCCAATCCCCCGTCTTCTCGAAACT
>CAYVLI010000034.1:4529-12938 GCA_964452105.1 uncultured Nitrospinota bacterium | reverse complement strand
CCCATGACTTCGAGGAGTACTTCCAGAATATCGGTCTCGGTTATGATTCCCATCAACATCCCTTTTTCATCGACCACAGGCAGCCCGCCTATTTTCCTGTCGTGAAGCAACTTGGCGGCGTCCTCGATGGTGGTCTCCGGCGTGACGGTGGCAGGGTGTTTGGTCATAATCTCTTCGACTCTAACCTTCTCGAGAAGGTAGTAAAGCTCCCTCGTTTCCAGACTGGTAGCCGAAGATGCCCATGCCTGCCGCACATCCCTGTCGGTGACTACCCCTATCACTTTACGATTTTCCACCACCGGCAGCGTCCTGATTCTTTTATCTTTGAGCATATCGGCGGCGAAGCGCAATGTGTCTTCTTTTCTGATGGTGACGGGGTCCGTTTGCATCCTGTGCTTGACTAGCATTAACTACCCTCCTCCGTGATGTTGATTGAATAATTTGATTAAGCTACCTGGATTTACGACGTGTGTTGTAGCTCTCACTCTGTCGTTGCCGCCTGTTTAAGCTGTTGCATTACGTAATCTCTCGTCTCTTTGGGGTCCGGCTCCTGCCTGGTGATTTTACCACGCTGGAGAAAAACTTCCAAAAGCGTTTGCATTTTGCCGCCGCAGGAACAGCGGTCGGGTTTCCTTCCCATGGGGACCATCTCATCTTTTCCGCATTGAGAGCAGCGGAAGACATCTTTGGCGCCGGACATTTTGCCGCGTTTGGCTATGGGCTCTCCATCCACCTCCACTATGTCCATGGAAAAATCGAGTACGGGTGCGTTACTGATGGCTGTCCCCACGCCGAACGAATCTACCACAGATTTCAGGGAGATTATATCATCTTCGTCTACCCCTCCGCTCACGAATATCTTGATGTCCTCGAAGCCTCTGATGTTCAATTCCCATCTGGTCTCCTTGAGGAGTTGCAGGAAATCTCCCCTGCGGGATTTGGGAGTATCGAAGCGGATGGCGAAGAGGTCTTTGCCCAGGCATCTGGCGACGTTTATGGCTTCGAACTTTTCGTCGTTGAATGTGTCTATGAGAGCCACACGAGCCACGTCTGCAGGGATGACCTCGTGGAAAGCTTCCAGGGCTTCCACGGCATTTCCCATAACCAGGATGAGCGCGTGCGGGATTGTTCCCACGGGTTCTTGCCCCATCATGCGCGCACTTAAGGTAACTGATACGCCTTCGCATCCCCCGATGTATGCGTTTTTGTCTATCATGGGAACGATGGTCGGGTATATTCGCCGAGCTCCGAAATGTACCAGTCCCCTATCCCCTGCGGCTATCCTGCATCGTGCGGCCTTGGTGGCCACCCCGGATGACTGGCATATAAATCCCAGCATAGCGGTTTCGTAGATACAGAAATCGCTATAATTTCCTTCTATCTCCATAACCGGAAAGTGGCTCCTGAAGATGGCGCCTTCCGGCATCGCTCTAATCGTAACATCCATGCCTTCCATAAGCCGACAACACTCATGAAGACCCGTGAATACCCCCCACTCCCATGCTCGGGGGAAACTCTTGACTATAAATTCCGCTCTCACTCGTTTGTTTATATCGAGGGTCTCGAGTATTTTCAGGGTACGCTCGAAGTAAACGTCTGTGAGCTCGCCTCTTTTAATCTGTTCGTAATCTGCGATGAAAGGTTTGTGTTTCATTTTCCCCGGGGGTTATTTGTCTCTTTTTTTGGGTTGTACTCCATAATAGGGAACAGTATATCCACCGATTCAACCGTCATCCAGAACCGCGATTCCGGGCAACTCCCTGCCTTCTAAAAATTCCATAGCGGCTCCTCCCCCTGTGGAGACGTGGGTCATCTTATTGGCTAAACCGAGCTGAGCCACTGCGGCTGCGGTGTCTCCACCGCAGACCACACTCACGGCGCCGGAGTCGGCCACCGTTTTTCCCACGGCTTGGGTGCCGGCGCGGAAAGACTCCATCTCGAACACTCCCATGGGGCCGTTCCAGAAGATCGTTTCAGCTTTTTTTATTTCTTCGCTGAAGAGTTCAATGGTGCGAGGCCCTATATCGAGGGCCAGCCAGTCTTCTGGCATCTGGTCTGCGGTTACTATGGTGGTCTTAACGGCGTCCTTGAGCTCTCGAGCTATGACGTGGTCCTCGGTCAATGCCAGTCTAACGCCCTCTTCCTCCGCTCTTTTCATGATTGACGATGTTACATCCAGCTTGTCTTTTTCTACGAGAGACCTGCCGACCTCTAACCCCCTGGCCATGAGAAAAGTATAGGCCATACCTCCACCTATAAGGAGCGCATCGAATTTATTCATAAGGTTTTCAATTATGCCCAGCTTGTCGGAGACTTTCGCTCCCCCCAGCAGCGCTATGAATGGGCGGTCTGGATCGGAGGTCAGGCGGCTGAGATTCTCTATTTCCTTCTCTATCAGTAATCCAGCGGCGCAAGGTTTAATGAACTGGGTTATACCGGTCACTGAGGCATGGGCTCTGTGCGCCGCGCCGAATGCGTCGTTGACGTAAACATCACCGAGCGCTGCCAGCGCTTGAGCGAACTCAGGATCGTTTTCGGTTTCACCCTTATGGAACCGCAAATTTTCCAGAAGGAGCGCTTCTCCTTCATTCAATGAATCCGCCATCTTTCGCGTCTCATCCCCTATGCAGTCGGGGGCGAAAGCGACATCTTTACCGAGGTGCGAAGACAGGGCCTCGACTACCGGCCCGAGGCTCATACCAGGTTGTACTTTTCCTTTGGGCCTGCCCAGGTGGGAGGTTATAATGGCGCTGCCTCCGTTTTTAATAATATATCTGATTGTGGGGAGGGCGGCCGTAATCCTGGTTTGATCGGTGATTTCTCCTTTTTCCGATAGGGGAACGTTTAAGTCGAGCCTCAAAAAGACCTTTTTACCTTTAAGGTCTATTTGTCTTATTGACAGCTTTGTATGCTTCTGTTGCCCCATTTATGTCTCCTGAATCTTTTTCCTCAAAGGAAGATGATGGGAAACTATATTGAGCTAAACTGTAAGGGCAGAACAAAAATAATTGATGGGATGGTCTAAAGTCAAGCAAAAATAGTTTTTCGTTATTAATATAAGAAGGTCTGTGCTTTTATGGCAAGGGAGTTCATTATTCAGCGTGATGGGCTTTGAACGAACACGTGAAAAAATCTCCACGAGTGAGATTTATTTTTGTAATATTTATGATAATTTACCCGCCTGCGTATATGAGATATTAATTATATCATATACATAACCGTTGTGTGATGCCGATCCTGTGTTACAACGGATTACTCTGATTGGACGGTAAATCCTGGTGGAGGTGCAAGTTGAGGGAGAAACAGAAGAAGGGTATAGGAGACGTATATCAGGAGTCGACAAAATATTATCGCAATGCCATGCCCATGGGGCGGTTGAAGGCATCTTCCCGGCCCCCGCTGTATAAAACATATTCGGACCCTCTGAAGATAATCATGCTGCCCGAGCCTGAGCTAAAAGGCGGAACAGGCTTGTGGGAGGTGCTTTTGAGCCGGCGTTCCATGAGGAACTACACGGGGAAGCCCATAGATCTGAGGTCCCTTTCCCAATTATTATGGGCCGCTCAGGGCGTTACCGCCAGGATGGGGATGTATCTGTTGAGAACCGCTCCTTCCGCGGGCGCTCTTTATCCTGTAGAGACCTATTTGGTGGTACACGGGGTCGAAGAGCTCGAACAGGGGGTTTACCATTACCAGGTCTCTGATGCCTCTCTGGAGTTTCTCTCCTCGGGCGATTACACCAGACAGATGACTGCCGCAGCGCTCAATCAGCCCATCGCAACCATGGCTTCCGTGGTTTTCGCATGGACGGCGTGTGTGGGCAGGTCTAAGTGGAAATATAAGGAGCGCGCATACCGGTACATCTATCTGGACGCAGGCCATATCTGTGAAAACCTTTACCTGGCGAGCGCCGCCATGGGATTAGGTTGCTGTGCTATCGGGGCCCTCTATGATGATGAGGTGAATGAAATATTGGGGATAGATGGTAAAGAGGAGACGGTAGTCTATCTTGCCACAGTGGGGACTCTGAGATGAAATTTTTGATTTCTACGGGCTCTGGTTGTGCAAAAAGCTTCGAATATGGATTATTTCGATGCGATATCTCCTATCTTGTGGAAAGAATATGGTCCATTTTAAAACAAATCTGCGCAGGCATGAACTCTTTCCCGTTATTCTGCTAACACGTTGTGTAATAAAAGAAAATTGGTTAGATGTAGTTCCCGCCTTTTCGAGGGAATTAAAATAAGGCGGGGCATTTTAACGGGCAGGCAGGATTTATCCACAAGTTTCCCACAGGCCTGTCATATCTGTTTGACTTTTTAACGCCTTCCGTTGGGGGGCGAGAAAAGGACCAGAACTCGTAACGCCTGTAAGAAACTATTTTTTCTTGCCCCGGATCAGTTTTTTACGCACCGTTTCGTTGGCATTAATCAGATCCTGCATGTTCATCTGGGCTTTGGTATAGATAGATTCCTTGACCGACAGCAGGATCATCTTTCCCATAACGGTAGTAACTCCGTGTACGTTTTGGACTTCGCTGAAGTCCCCTTTGCCAGAGAGTTCTTCGAGCTTTTGCTCGAGTTCTTTTTCATTATACAGGTCGACATCTGTATATACATATCTCAATTTGACGTAGTCCCTCTCCTTCTTTTCGTTGCCCCCCAGCTCGCGGGTTATGTTCTCCATGTCTATGGCGCTGGGTTTGATAGGAGCCTCTGCCAGGTTATCCTGTATGGCCTGAAAATAATCCTGCAGGGTGACCTTACTGGATAGCTCATCCTGGGGGATTTTGGAGCTTATTTCAAATTCCAGGCCTTCGTCCGCGGCCTGGGCCGTTCCTATTTCGTACGTTATACCGTTATAGTTGAAGCGCTCTTCTTTTTTAGGCTCGTACTTTTTCTGACACTCGCCGATAAGGGTCTTGAGTCCTTCGTTAGCATATTGTCGAAATAATTGATTCTTAAGGGAACTCATTTTTTACTCCTCGGTATTATTTTTTAGTGTCTTTTAGACGTATTGGCTTGAATCTGCCTGTTTTAAGTTCAGAGACCAGTTCTTCCCAGCTGCTGAAATCGTTTTCGAACTCCGTGAGGCAGGAGCAGAGGTCGCTCACGAAATGCGCGTCGCTTCCGCCTATTCTAAAGTATTTCCTTTCCGCCGCCAGTTTTTCGGCGAGCTGGTTCTCGGCTTCTTTACTGGCTCCGTTAAGTGTTTCGACTACTTTAATGCTGGAGAAATCTTTCCCATCGTCCACATGATAGGAAAGCCCTATGTTTTTCCTCCCTGGATGTGCGGGTATGGTTATTCCGCCCGCTTCCAGTACCGCCTGCAGCATTTCCACGGCGTCGGTGTTCACATCGCTGACATTTATTTTTTTCAATATATCGTTCAGAGGGCCGTAGACCAGAAAATGGCCGCAATCCGTTTCCAACTCTATGCCCCTGAAGATCACCACGTCATGCTCGCGGGCCAGTTTTTCGTAATCAGTCGAATTGTCCAGTTTGCGGTGTTCTACGAAAGATAATCCTGAAATATTATGGTTTTTCCTGAGGATATTAATCCAGTTGAGATATGTTTCAGGCGTGACCCATGAATCGTCCGATACCTGAGTGTGCACGTGCATGTCGATGATCATCTTGCGGCTCCAGCATTAAGTTCGCTGCTCTGGGAAACGTGAAGTTTTAATCTGATAATATAATATAAAAGTTGTAGGAGAAAATCAATTGGTTAGAAAGGAGAGTTACCCCAAAAATTCTTGCCGGTAGCAGCAACACTGCCGAGAATGGAGTTCACCCTACCCATCAGTTTCTGGATTCCCGTCTCCACGGGAATGATACCGCTTGCGGCTGGGTAGAGGCAATTCAAGGATTGTCTCTACAGGTTTCTGAATTTTTCTCTCGGGTTAACCTGCAATGACTCAAGGTTTACCATTTTTGGCAGAAAGTCGATATCTTACTTGCATACATAAATTTGTAGGCGCCTGATATCAAACCAAAATGCTAAACGGAGCCTGAATCAGGGCAAGTCCTGGTTGGAAAGAGAAGAATGCCGGCTGAGCTTTTATCGCAGAATTTTTAGCTCAACTTTCTGCACGCCGTCATCTAACATGCCTATTTCTTTGGCGGCGGCATAGGAAAGGTCGATAATCCTGCCTCGCACGAAGGGCCCGCGGTCGTTTATCCTGACTATTACGTTTTTCCCGTTCTTGAGGTTGGTCACTTTGACCAGGGTATTGAATCCCAGTGTCCGGTGAGCTGCAGTGAGCTTGTACTGATTGTATATCTCACCGTTAGACGTGCGCCTGCCGTGGTACTTGTCCCCATACCACGAAGCGAGTCCCACGTATGTATCCTTCTTCTTGCTCAGGGCGGATATGGGGTATGTGATCACCTTGGCGCTCATTGAGGCCGCACCCACAGCGCCTTTTGAGACGGTCTTCAAGGCGCCGCACCCTGTGCTTAAAGAGACCAGCAGGATGAAGCAGGCAGTGAGTGAGAGGCTTCGCATCTCCGGCTCCCCTGTTAATTCATGCTATGAAATCAGATGGCGTCGAAGGCAGGAATTTAAATATACTTAATATTAATTGAAATTTATTTTGTTTTCAAGTAAAAAGGCGCTAACAAGTGAGAGTATAAAGAAAAAGACACCTCGGTGAAAAACCTTCAGAAGGCGAATAAGGGCATTTTTATGTCTGCTCAGCGACATTAAAATAAGTGGTAAATATGTAAAATGCAAAGGGTTTATATAGGGCCTGCAAAACCCCCATTGACATTCTGATTTCGATGATTTAAGATTATTTAAATTTGCAAATAATTGAAATGTTTAAAATAATTGCGGATTGTTACTACCTTCTCGTCGTGCGTTTTAAAGCTCGCATAGAGCCGTGTAAATTTTAGCCTTCCCCGGGATAAGGTGATAATGTCTTTGGCCGCAGTTCCCTTCGGTATATCTTTCAATGGCGGCGTTGCCGGGCTATTCCTCCAGACAGGCGCTGTTGGGAAGGTAGTTCTATTCATATTGCTTTTCTTCTCGGTGGTAACCTGGGCAGTAATGCTTCAGAAATTTTTGTACCTTCGCAAGTCCCAGGCACAGACGAACAGGTTCTTGAACATATTTCGTTCCAGTAACAATCTGACCAGCATTTACGCTCATTCTAAAACTCTCAGCGAAAGCCAGCTTGCTAAACTGTATATGATCGGTTACATGACCCTGAGAAATCTCCAACGCCGCAGAAGAGGAGCGAATCCCGTTTCTGAAGCAGTTTCCAGGGGGGAGGACAGCATCACCATAAGGGATTTTCAGGAAATAGAGAGAGCCCTTATTGTCAAGGCGAACCAGGAGATGGCCCTGCTCGAAAGATATCTCATTTTTCTGGCCACCGCAGGAAGCGCAACGCCTTTCATCGGCTTGTTCGGTACGGTCTGGGGGGTAATGAGCGCTTTCAGAGGGCTGGGGATACGGACTTCTGCAAGCATAGAGGCGGTGGCTCCCGGTATTTCCGAAGCATTGATAGCAACCGCGGCGGGGCTGGCCGTGGCCATACCTGCAGTCATTGGATATAATTATTTGATCAACAAAGCCAAGATTATCGGCGGCGATATGGATAATTTCAATTCCGAGTTTCTGAGCCTCGTTGAAAGAAATTTTGTAAGAAGCCATTGAACGCAACGTTGGCCAGCAGGAGGCGAATCGATTGCCGGTTGTGAAAAGAAAAACGGCTCCCGCTCTTTCAGAGATAAACGTCACTCCCCTGGTGGATGTGATGCTGGTATTGCTGGTTATCTTTATGGTCACGGCTCCCATGCTGAGCCAGGGCATCCCGGTGGATCTCCCCAGGGAAAAGGGTGAGGTGCGGAATCTCAATAAAAGCCTGGTCATAATTATATCGCAGAATGACCGTATATATTTTTTGGACAGGAGAGTCAGCCTGGATGAACTGGAAGAGAAACTGCTGCGAATAAATAGGGTTACGCCGGGAAGGGAAGTGTTCATAAAGGCAGACCGGGACGTTAAGTACGGCACCGTGGTCAAAACCATGGCCAGGATAAGGCGCGTAGGTTTTAAGAGGCTGGGCATGGTGACCGAGCCCGTAGAATAGCCGCTTGGTTTTTCGATGAGAAGTCGGGTGCAGTGGGTTTGTGAGGAAACAGAAGGTGGCGCGAAAGGCTGGGAGGAGGAGAAGTCATGAGGAGGCTCGTTCTTTACTCTCTGGCGGCGCATCTGATAGTTCTGGGCCTGATATTTACTGTTCCACTGGTGGCGGAGAAGAAGGTCGAGCCGCGAGAGATTTACAGGGTAAACTTCGTTGAGCTTCCCGGTAGTATCCCTGAGAAGAAGGGCGCTCATGAGAAGCCGGTAGCGAAGAAGGCGAAATCCAGGAAGAAATCGCCCCTTCCTGAAAAGAAGAAG
>CAYVLI010000034.1:0-4429 GCA_964452105.1 uncultured Nitrospinota bacterium | reverse complement strand
AAGCTCTCTCTTGAGAACGTGGATTTCCCTTATTCCTACTACCTTGCCATAATGCAGCGGAAGATCGCCGAGCACTGGGACCCCGTTTACGGCGAGTTCGAGAAGAGAGGGGGCAGACGGGTGGTGGTCTTCTTCAAGGTGCTCAGGGAAGGTGATATAGTGGACTTAAGAGTGGAAAAATCTTCCGGGAAAGAACTCCTGGATAAATCGGCCCTGACGGCGATAATGAAAGCGAATCCTCTGCCGCCGTTGCCGCACGAATTTGACGGGTCGGAGTTGCGGGTGCATTTCGGCTTTGAATACTCCGGGGAAGGATGATAGCTCTTGTATAAGAAGATAATAGTTACGCTTGCAGTAACCTGGTTTTTCGCCTTAGGCGCTTTTGGGGCCATGGCTGCGGATATCTACCTGGATATCAACACAGCCGGTACGGGCAAGATAGAGGTCGCCCTGCCTGATTTCACCTTCCCTGAAGACCTTTCCAAGGGGCAAGGCTATCTCCACCTCACTGCTACGATGGGAAGGGTGGTGAAGGATGATCTGGCCTTTTCGGGATTCTTCAAGGTCGTAGAGAAAGACGGATTCGTGCAGGAGCAGCAACGTGAGGATAGGGCCAGTGGACGGATAAATTTCAAGGAGTGGAGCGCTCTGGGAGCGGTGGCTCTGGTCAAGGCCGAAGTTTACATGGAAGACGGTCAGCTTGCCCTCAGGGGCGAGCTTTTCGATGTGGACAAGGGAAAGCGAATCATCGGTGTGAAGTATTCGGGCGACCCTCGTATATACAGAGCCCTGGCGCATCGCCTGTCTGAAGAGATAGTTTACAGGCTCACGGGAGAGAAGGGAGTCTTCAGGACCAGGATAGCCTTCGTATCAAAACAGATGGGCAATAAGGAGCTCTTCGTAATGGACTACGATGGTTATAACATCTTCCGGCTGACTCGGGATAGGTCGATCGTGGTTACGCCGATATGGTCTCCCAGCGGGAAGCAACTCGCTTTCACTTCTTACGTGGACAATAATCCCGACCTCTACGTTATCCATGCGGATGGCTCCGGCAGGCGGCCCCTTTCCCTGGCACAAGGGCTTAACGTCGCTCCCGCCTGGTCTCCCGACGGCAAGAAGGTCGCCATAGTCATGAGTAAAGACGGGAACTCAGAGATATACACAATAGATGTTAAGACGGGTGAACTGAAGAGATTGACTCATAACAGGGCCACGGACTCCGCTCCCGCCTGGTCTCCCGACGGGAGAAGAATAGCCTTCACCTCGAGCAGGTCGGGCTCGCCCCAGATTTACATAATGGATGCGGACGGAAAGGACGTTCAGCGGTTGACTTTCATCGGAGATTACAACGATCTGGCTGCATGGTCGCCCAGGGGAGACCGCCTCGCTTTCGCCGGCAGGAGGAACGGCTACAATGGTCGGTTCGACATTTATACGGTTAAAGTTGACGGGAGCGACTTGAGGAGGCTCACCTCAAACACTGGAAACAATGAGTCCCCCACGTGGTCCCCTGAAGGCCGATACATTGCTTTCAGTTCGGACAGGGACGGCGGCATCCCCCAAATTTATGTTATGATGGTGAACGGTTCGGGACAGCGCCGTATAACAAACCTGGTGGGCGGTGGTTACTCGCCCGCATGGTCGCCCAGGTTCAAGGATTGAAATTTGATAAGCATAATATTTTTTGGAAAAGGAAAGTATCAGGCGAGTATAAGCCTGTTGCGGGTTTCAGACTAACAGGATTCTTTGAAGGGAGGGTCGTTATAAGATGAGAAAAACAGTTATCACCTGTATTGTGGCTCTGTTGTTCGTGACCTCAGCGTTCGTCGTGGTGGGTTGCGGCAAGAAGGTAAGTGAAGTCAAGGAAGACAAGCTGGCAGCTGAGGCAGCCAGAAAGGATGCCGAGGCGAGGGCCGAGCGGGAGAGAATGGCCGCCAGAATTGGGAAGGAGGAACAGGTCCCTCAGGAGGAGCGCATTCGCGAGTCCATCCTGAAGACCGAGGAAGAGGTTCCTCCGCAAGCTTCCGCCAGGGGCAAGGAATTCGGCTCTGCCGATACGGCGTTGAAGACCATTTACTTCGAGTTCGACAAATCATCGCTGACACCGGAGATGCAAAAGATATTGAAAGAAAATGCTGAATGGCTGAAAAACAATCCGAATGTCGAGACGCTGATAGAAGGCCATTGCGACGAGAGGGGCACGGAAGAGTACAACCTGGCCCTGGGCGAAAAGAGGGCCATGAGCGTCAGGAAGTTCCTTATCAGCCAGGGTGTCGAACCTTTACGGCTTTATACCATAAGCTACGGTGAGGAGAAACCTGTCGATGCGGGCCATAATGAGGACGCATGGGCAAAAAACAGGAGAGCTAAGTTCCAGATAACGTCTTTCTGAAATTGCAAACCCGGCAATACCTTGATAGCTCCCCAAGAGCACAGCAAAGCGGTGCAAATGTTCGAGGAGCCATCCATCACTTCGCGGGGAAGCCGCTCTTTGGGGGAATTTTACCGGTCAGATGCCATCCCCCGATTGGGGGTATCGCGGAAACTGAATATATACTCGCGCCGGCGGAACAAGCCCCGTCCAGAAGCTTTTGAAGGTGTTTCGTTAAGCTTCCTTAATCCGTAGTTGCAGACATTCCTCGAGCATTTCCCTGGATACCGCCCCTGCTCTTATGATGAGAGGCGGCGAGGTCGTCATATCGAGTATGCTCGAAGGCGGTCCGCCGGGCGTCTCCCCACAGTTCAGGATGAGGTCCACCTTGTCCCGCAAGTGGAATGAGACATCTTCGGCCCTGGTGAAACCATCGAGACCCGAAGGGTTTGCGCTGGTTGCAGTCAGGGGACAACCGGCAGCAGATACCAGCGCCGTTGCGAAGGCGGATGAAGAGATACGCACACCTACCTTGCCGCTTCCGGCAGTGAGTGTGGCGGGGACATCAGGGGAGGCTTGGAGGATGATGGTAAGCGGCCCGGGCCAAAACCTGGCTATAATTTTCTCCGCTTCCGGAGGTACCTTCACGACCAGAGAACCGAGCGATTCCTCGCGGTCTATTATGATCGTCAATGCTTTGTGGAAGCTGCGGCCTTTAACACGGTAAACCTTTTCCACCGCGCGTTCGCTAAGGGCGTTTGCACCCAGAGCGTAGAATGTCTCGGTGGGATAAGCCACCAGGCCACCCGCCTTGATTACTTCCGCCCCCTTGCGCATCAGCTTTTGTGAAGGGTTTGCAGGGTCTATGGAAACTGTTTCGGCGCCCATCGGTATATCCCGCACGGTTCTGCAAACCCTTGTCCGGTTCTCATTCCGTTTTACCTTCGGCCCGTCGATGGGCTTCCTCCACCTCAAGCGCCATGCTTGCCCGATGCTCTTCCAGTCTGGCCTTCAGGCTGCGGTCATGAAGCGCAAGGATGCGAAGTGCGAAGTGTGCGGCGTTCCTGGCGCCTGTCGCGCCCACGGCCATGGTGGCCACAGGAACACCGGAGGGCATCTGGGCTATAGACAGGAGAGCGTCCATTCCCTTGAGCGGGGAGGAGTCTATGGGCACACCTATGACGGGAAGAGGGGTAGCGGCGGCCAATACTCCGGGCAGGTGCGCCGCCCCTCCCGCTCCGGCGATTATCATCCTTATACCTCTGCTTTCGGCGTTCCGGGCCATTTCGAGGGTCCTGTTGATGGCCCTGTGTGCTGAAGAAACGGTTACCTCATAGGGTATGGCGAACTTCTCCAGCACCTCAACAGCCCCCTGCATAATTTCCGAATCCGAAGAACTTCCCATCACTATCGCCACCACCGCGCCTGCCATCACCTTTTCCCTCGTATTCATACAGGATGAATTAATAAGTTCTTTGGCTCTGTTCCTTGCTATATCACAGTAAAAGGCGGGCAGTCAACTCACCAATTTCCAATCCTGTCTCGAAGAGCGTTCATCCATAGGTCAGTTCCCGGAGACCTTGACATGAATATGGCACATGCTTATCGATTGGAGACTACTGCCATGGTCGCCCGCATACTGCTTGGTATGACGCATGATGTTCGATTTCTGTTTGGTGTTGGGCGCAAAAGCATTATTATTAGAGTAGAAGGTGGGAGAAAATGATCGTTTTGGGCCTTGATAAACATTCTGGAGAGATATGCGATGCTAAGACTATTTGCTTTTTCGGCCGTGTTGCTGCTGTTCTTTACGACCTCGCTTCAAGCGGTTGCGGGTTACAAGGTCGCAGATGTCGTCAACGGAGGCGCAATCAAAGGCCGGATTATTTTTAAGGGGGAAGCGCTGCCGGAAGTAAAGATAAGGATATCCGAAGACCAGCAAGTCTGTGGACACGGTTTTAGGAGGCTAAAGGACCTGGAGCTGTCTCCAGAGGATGGAATAGCCAACGCAGTGGTGATTATTGAGGGTGTAACTGAGGGCAAACCCTTCCCCAG
>CAYVLI010000033.1:9710-13165 GCA_964452105.1 uncultured Nitrospinota bacterium | reverse complement strand
TAATCCACCCACTTATTTGGGTCTGGTTTGTAAACCGTTATCAGTATGGCGATATTCCTCACATTATCATAAGCTCATGCGCTGTGGATGTGGTCTCCTCTTTCATTCCGGCCATAAATTAAGGCGCTGGAGAAAGGTAAATCTTGAGAATAATTTTCTATCTCCTCCTCTATAATACTTTCCTCCCAATTTGGGGTTTAAATTTAACAATGCACCCAAACCGTTCATGATTTGTATCAATGGGTAGAATCAAAATATTTAGTTGTTTACCAACCGTTGGGTAGTCTGTAGATGCCTCCTATGAGGGCTCGGGGGGCGATTTTCCTGATTTCCGCTTCGCTGGTGGGGAAGCCGTGCTTTCTGAAAATGGCCCCGGCCTGATCAGATTTCAGGAACTCGAGGAATTTAAGAGCCTCTTCTCTATGCCGGGTGTAGCTGATGGCGGCGGCGGATATGTAAGCCACTCTCGGAATTTCACCGGGTTTGAGATTTATCGCTTCGATTTTGCCGGAAGACCGCCGGGGAATCTGACGCCAGCCTATGACTGCGTCCACGGCCTTCAGCGTCAGGAGGTTGAGGGCTTTCTCGTAGCTTTCCGAATAGGTTACTATGTTGGGTTTCACTTTCCGGGATATGGAAGCAGCTTCGAGCAATTCGACGGCGTACACTCCCGAGGAGACCGTCCCGGGATTGGGGATGGCCACTTTTATACCTGGTCGGGCAAGGGAGTTCAACCCCTGGATGCCCTTCGGGTTTCCCGCCTGCACCAGTATTGCCGGGAAGATATATGCGAGCCTGACGGCCGTGCCCGTATCTACAACGCTTTTGTTCAGGGCCTTCTGCAGAAAATCGGGGGAGGCGGGAACATAGATATCCCCGCGCCGCGCTAATATTAGCTGAGAGAGGATCCCTCCGGAGCCTCCGTAGGTTATCTGGAGTTCTATTCCTGTCTGCCGGCTGAATAGCGCCGCCGCTTCCTCGAACGGAGGTCTCGCTACCGAGCCTGTGAAGGCCATGAGAGTTTTGCCTTCAGCGGCTGAACAGGCAAGAGGAAAAGCTGTCAATATAACAAGGATTATAATTAATATGAGATAACTTTTTGTGCTGTATAGCATATTTTCAATTCCTTTTACCCGAAGCGAGCCGCGAGTAAACGTTTTCAAAGATTCTTATGGTTATCATCATGTCCTGATGTTCGATACTGTATCTGCGGGCATTGCTTCCCAGTTGTTCCTGTAGCTTTTTGTCGCCCGCCACCCTCTCGATGGCTTTTGCCAGGCCGATGGCGTCCTCGTTGGGAACCAGCAGGCCGTTCCGGCCGTCCGTAACAGCTTCGGTTGGCGCTTTTGTGTCGAAGCCGATCATGGGTTTGCCGTAAGCCATGCCCAGCACGCTGGCCCGGTTCATACCTTCAATTACGTTGGTGCGCAGGTAGATATCAGAGACGGAATAAAAGTTTGGCAGGTCTCTTCTGAAACCGGTTAATATGACGTTTCCCCTGATGGTGTCGTCGCTTTTCACCTCTTCTTCATAACGGTCAAATTCTTTGCCTTCTCCGAGTATGATGAGTTTGAGCGAGGGAAACCTCGACTTGAGCAGCCTGACCGCTTCCAGGGAATACCGGTGCCCTTTCGAGGGGTCGAACCGCCCCACGCTCAGCAAGATGGGATAGGAGTCCTTCAGATTGAACTCTTCCATGATGGGGTTGGACTCTCTACCGACATGTTCGACTTCGTTCAAATCGATGGTGGTGGGAAGGAATATTATCTTTCGGGGTGCAACGTTGCAGTGGCTCGCAAGCTCTTCCGTCGAAAGGCCGGTGCAGAATGCATCAACCAGAAACCTGAATCGCCTGTACATGGGGAACACCCATGGGAAAGGGCCGTCCAGTTGCGCCTTCATTGCCGGTACGGTATAGACTACGGGGATATTGAGCAGCCTGCCGGCAATACCCCCGAACATGAATGCGTAAAACAGATGCGCATGAATTATGTCCACTCGCTCTCGCTTAACTATTAGTGATAGTTTCAGGAGGAGCTTCGCCGCATTCACCGCCAGGCGCATCAGGTTCATGAATTTTTTATCGACCATCGTATAGGCCACAGCTCCTGCACAAGCATTTATCGGGTTTGAGGGGGAGTACCGGCTCATTATCTCTTTAATAAGTTCTACTTCTTTTTCAATGGACGATGCATTTCCGTCAGACTCCGCATCTTCAAGAAAGATTACTTTTACTCCCAGTTTTTCTATTTCATCTTTATAGCTGAAGCGGTTTTCAGAACCACTAATTACGCTAACGACCATGAACTGGAACCGTTCTCGGTCTGACAGCCGGACTATATCCTTGACCCACTCTTCCGACCCGCCGCCGCCGATGCCGTCTATCAGGTGGAGTATCTTTATTCTATCCTTTTTTGGGGTTTCTCTCTCGCCCATCTACTCGTTTTCCAGGGACTCAGCCCGATAAGTGCTCTCAAGGTGGAATAAGTTTCTATTGGTGATTGTAATGGATGGATGGAAGTATTTGCAAGTTCGGCGCCGAAGGAGTAGCTGATAAACAGGAAGGGTTTGTTTACTATGATAAATGAATTTGAGCTTCTGGTGGCAATTCCAGGATTGCTGAGAGGACATATCCTGTAGTGATTATTCATCATAATATCAAGCTGATAGCCGGTTAACAGGGCATTAAACTGCGTCCCGAGGCAAGCCGTATTGTTTTAAAAGTTGACACTTTTTATTAATTTTAATATATATTTACGTTTAAGCTGAAGGACGAAGTTCGTGAATTCGTACTGCGCTGGCATGAAGGTATAGCAGCAACGCAACAAGACTTTTCAGAGGAGGGAAACATTAGTAATGAGTGAGAGCATTTTCGGAGACCTCCGCGTGATCGAGCTGGCCGAAGGAGTGGCAGGGCCTTATTGCACAAAGCTGCTGGCGGATTTGGGAGCGGAGGTGATAAAGATAGAGAAGCCGGGGAAAGGCGATCCCGGCAGGGAGAAGGGTCCGTTCCCTGGAGATGAGCCGGATAGAGAGAAAAGCGGTCTTTTCCTCTACGTGAACAACAACAAGCGGGACATAACGCTGAACGTGGAGAGCTCCAGGGGAAGGGAACTGTTTCTGAGGCTTATAGGGGATGCCGACGTCCTGGTGGAGGATCGGATGCCGGGCACGCTGGAAAAGATAGGGCTGGGGTATAAAGATTTGAGCACCGTTAACAGCAGGCTCGTCATGACTTCGATAACCCCTTTCGGACAGGCCGGACCCTACCATAATTACAAGGCGTACGATCTCAACGTTTTCCACGGTGGAGGGCAGGGATACATGCTGCCCAACGGTGTGTCGGAGAAGCCGCCTGTCAAAGGAGGCGGTCTCATAAGCTCTTACGACGCCGGCCTGACGGCCGCCATAGCCACCGTGGGCGCGCTAATGGCCAGATTTACTACAGGCGCGGG
>CAYVLI010000033.1:6566-9610 GCA_964452105.1 uncultured Nitrospinota bacterium | reverse complement strand
CGGCCGCCATAGCCACCGTGGGCGCGCTAATGGCCAGATTTACTACAGGCGCGGGGCAGCACGTGGACATATCCATGCAAGAAACGGCCATGGCCCTGGAGAGGGTGGAGATAGCCAGATATGTGAACGACGGTCAGATAACGCACCGGGTGCGCCCGAAGCGCATGGTTGGCGGTCTCCTACCCTGCAAGGACGGCTACGTAGTGATGATAGCTCCGCAGCAGCATCAATGGGATGGGTTCGTTAAATTTCTGGGAAATCCGGAATGGGCAGAAGATGAGAAGTGCAAGGATGAGCTGACCCGCGCGGATAATGCGCCGGAGATAAACGCATATCTTGAAGAGAGCGTGAAGGACATGACCCGGGAGGAAATATATCACGGCGCTCAGGCCAATAGCTGCCCCGTGGGAGCGGTCTATACCAGTGCAGAGGTCATGGAAGACGCCCAGATAAAATCGCGTGGTTTCTTTCGCGATGTGGAACACCCCATGGCCGGAGTTCTTCGATATCCCACGGCGCCTTATCAGTATTCGGTCACGCCGTGGAAGTCTTACCGTCCCGCTCCTGTTATGGGGCAGCACAACAGGGAGATTTTCGGCGAGCGGCTGGGTTGCTCTGAGGATGAGATGATTGAACTGAAAAAAGCAGGGATAATATAAGGGGGGAGAATGGAGCAGCACGGAAAAGCACCACTCACGGGAACAAGGATACTCGATTTTACCTGGGCCTGGGCCGGCCCTTACGGGACGCTGCTATTGGGGTTCATGGGAGCGGAAATAATAAAGGTGGAGAGCGTCAAGAGGCCAGACCATTCGAGGATGCGTTCCCTTACCGGCGGACCCACACCGGGGATCGACAAGTCAGTCATCTTTAACGATCTCAACCTTAACAAGCGCAGCGCCCGCCTCGACCTGTCGCGGCCGGAGGCTGCCGATATAGTAAAGAGGCTGGCGGGGGTATGCGACGTGGTGACCACCAACTACAGGCCGGGCGTCATGGACAAGCTGGGAATCGGCTACGAGGCTCTGAGGGAAGCCAACCCCGAGATAATCATGTTGGCCTCCTCCGCGCAGGGATCACGGGGACCGGCCAGGCGGTATGTTGGATACGCGCCTACTTTCTCCGCGCTTGGCGGCATGGCTTACATCACCGGCTACCCAGACGGCCCTCCGGCGCCCATGACCGGCTCCATCGACCTGCGCAGCGCCACCACATTGTGTTTCGCAGCGCTGGCAGCACTCTATTACAAGAAGCGTACCGGCAAGGGACAGTTTGTAGATATGTCTTCATCGGAGTCCATCGCCGTTCTCATGGGGGATGTCTTCATGGACTACCAGATGAACGGCCGAATAACCGAGCGAAGGGGCAACCGCGACCCTAAAATGGCTCCTCATGGAGTTTATCACTGCCAGGGGGATGATTCCTGGGTCAGTATTGCCGTGGGTAGCGAAGAGGAATGGCGGGCGTTTAAAAAAGCTATGGGAGACCCATCCTGGGCGCAGGATGCCAGGTTCTCATCGATGGACAACAGGCTCGATAATCAGGACGAGCTGGACCGCCGAATCGAATCCTGGACTTCCGGGTACACTCACTATCAGGTGATGGAAACTCTGCAGGAGAATGGCGTCGCCGCTGTACCGGTTTTCACGAGCCAGGAGCTCTACCTGGATCCCCACATAAAAGAGAGGGAGATATATCGGGAGGTGGTGCATCCCACGATGGGTAGGCTCTCAGTGCTTTCGCCTCCATGGAAATTCTCCAGCGAGCACGAGGCTATCAGGAGTCCCTCGCCTTTGATAGGTGAGCACAATAGTTACGTTTACGGTGAGTTGCTGGGGATGTCAGAGGAGGAGATAGCGCGGCTGGAAGAAGAGAAGGTCATCTATTGAAGGCAGCGTATTGATTATAGATCAGCCAGAGATTACAAGGGGACTTTCCGAAAGAGAGTCCCCTTTTCTTTTTTACGGAAGCCTTTTCAATTGCAATAATGCCAGGTTTGATTAGACTTGTAGCATTAGAGTATCCTGGCGTAATAGAAACTCTTTTTACCATGTAAGGAAAGGGCATGAAAAGTTACAGAAGAGAGCTCTGGTTCGATGTTCCCCAGCGTCGGGCGTTCATCAACATAACGCCGGAAGTGGAACGCGCCCTGAGAGAGAGCGGAGTCAGGGAGGGGTTGTGCCTTGTGAACGCCATGCACATAACCGCTTCCGTTTTCATAAACGACGACGAGGGGGGGCTGCACGCCGATTACGAGCGCTGGCTGGAGGAGCTGGCCCCGCATGAGCCCATCTCCAGGTACCAGCACAACAGGACCGGCGAGGATAACGGCGATGCGCACCTGAAGCGGCAGGTCATGGGGCGGGAGGCGGTGATCGCGGTAACCGACGGACGATTGGATTTCGGACCATGGGAGCAGATTTTCTACGGTGAGTTCGATGGTCGCAGGCGCAAGCGCGCTCTCATAAAGATAATCGGTGAGTAGTCATGCAACTGCGATTTTCGATTCGTTGAGGTGTTGCTTGCCGCGCCCATCAAAAGGCTGTCGGGTGCGGAGACCCGACAGCACACGACATGGGCTTTAATCAACGATGGTAGGGGTGGGTTTGTAACCCGCCCTGCCGGGCGACCAGCCGGTCGCCCCTACTGCCTGGTTTATCGTTAGGGCACGGCCTGTCATGCCCAAAAGGATTTTCGGGGGATTACATGAGAAGGGCGGAGAAGGCGATTATTGATAGGGAAGAGATTTATGAGATACTGGCCGGGGCGGAAGTTGGGCGGCTGGGCACCTGCAGGGACGGTGTACCTTACGTAACGCCGGTGAATTTCGCTCACAGGGAGGGCAGGATATATTTTCACTCCGCTCTGGAGGGGAGAAAGATAGATAACATCAGGGCCAACCCGGTTGTGTGTTTCGAGGTGGACGAGCCGCTGGGCACCGTGGTAACGGGGGAGAGCGCCTGCGAGGTCAGCTACGCCTATCGCAGTGTAATCGTTCAGGGTGAAGCGCGGCTGGTGGAAGATGATGCTGAAAAAATTGAAGC
>CAYVLI010000033.1:0-6466 GCA_964452105.1 uncultured Nitrospinota bacterium | reverse complement strand
TAATCGTTCAGGGTGAAGCGCGGCTGGTGGAAGATGATGCTGAAAAAATTGAAGCTCTGAGGCTCTTGTTAAAGAAGTTCGAGCCTGATAAAACGGATGGTGAGTTTTCGGCCTCGATACTGAGGAAGACGGCTATAGTAGAGATCGAGATCAAGAAGATGTACGGGAAGCAGTCATTCCCTGTGGGGGCCAGAGGTTAGTCGTATTTCATAGCAGCATTTACTTTCGGTAAAAAATATATTGGACAAGCCGTTCGGGCAGAAGGGGGAGGTTTAAAATGATCAAGAAGGAACTGAAGGATGAGTTTCTGTCGGGTTCGGGCATTCCGGTAAAGAGGGTTTACACCAGAGAGGACGTTGCGGAAATCGACCCCGATCGCCATATAGGATTACCCGGGGAGCCGCCTTTCACCAGGGGCATCTACCCGGGGATGTACAGGTCCAGGTTGTGGACCATCCGGCGATATTCGGGGCACGGCACTCCGGAAGAGACCAACGAGCTTTACAGACGGGAGGTTGAGCTGGGGCAGACCGGTTTCTCCATAGCCATAGACCCTCCTACCGAGAGCGGCCTGGATTCCGACGACTACCGCGTGGCGGCGGACGTGGGCGCTTCGGGTGTAGCGGTGGATTCTTTGCTGGACATGGAGTTGATGTTCGACGGTCTTCCCATAGACAAGGCGTCCACAGCCATTATATCCACCATGATGATAAGTCCCGCCTTGCACGCTATGTACTTCGTCATGGCCGAGAAACGGGGCCTTAAGTTTGAGGAACTGGACGGGACGACGCAGACGGACATAATGACTTCACTGGGCTGCCTCTACCTGGCGGATCAGATACCCCCCCGCTACCAGATGCGCTTCGGCATAGACCTCATAGAATGGTGTATAGAGAACGCGCCCCGCTGGCACCCGGTGAGCGTGGATTCCTACAACTACCGCGAACAGGGTATCAATGCCGTGCAGGAACTGGGCCTTCTCCTGGCCACCGCCATAAGCTATTTAGAGGAGGAGCGGAAGCGGGGCCGAGTCTCCATGAACGACTTTTGCCGTCCTTTCACCTTCGACATGGGCTGCCATAACGATTTTTTCGAGGAGATAGCAAAGTTCCGCGCCGGAAGACGCATGTGGCAAACGATTACAAGCGAGCGCTACGGTGTCACCGACCCCAAGGCCATGCAATTCAGGTTCCATGCACAGACGGCGGGCTGCACCCATACCTATCAGCAGCCGCTCAATAACCTGGTGCGCATCGCTTTCCAGACCATGGCCTGCGCGCTGGGCGGCGCCCAATCGGTACACGCCAACGGCTATGATGAGGGGATTTGCCTGCCCACCGAGCAGAGTATGTTGCTCTCCATAAGGACCGAGCAACTCCTCCAGCTGGAGACGAACGTCTGCAACACGGTAGATCCGCTGGGTGGATCCTACTACATGGAGTGGCTCACCAGCGAGGTGGAGAAACGTACCTGGGAGTACATCAAGAAGATAGAGGAAATGGGAGGCATCGTCCCCGCACTGGAATCGGGCTGGGTGCACCGTGAGTTCATGGTAGCCATGGAAGAGCACGAGAAGAAGGTGAACAGGGGCGAGATACCTGTTGTGGGGGTGAATTGCCATAAGGTGGAGGAGGAGCTCCATGATGTCCCTCTCTTCCGTCCCAACCCCAGAGCGGCGGAGCTTCAAGTCGAGAAGATAAACAGGATCAAGCGGGAAAGAGATAACGCCCGCGTCGAGAAGGCCCTCAAGGAATTAGGTGATGTGAGCCAGACCGATGAGAATGTGATGCCGGCGGTGTTCGAAGCGGTGCGTGCTTATGCTACGCTGGGGGAAATCTGCAACGTCTGGCGGGACCTTTACGGGCTCTGGAGGATACCCTTTGGAGGCTGAGTGATGAGATGCCGGGGAAGGTTTTTTGACTGAAATAATTTGGCAGGTTTCTGAAATTCAGGACTGAGCAGGAGGTGACGAAGTGGCTGGCAGTGGTGGCAAGGTTAAGGTGCTCATGTCCAAACCGGGACTGGATGCGCACTGGCGGGGGATATACGTGGTGTCGAGAGCCCTGCGCGACGCAGGGGTGGAAGTTATCTATGGCGGAAACCAGACGGCTGAAGAGATAGCCGAAACCGCCATACAGGAGGATGTGGACGTAATAGGCCTGAGTATTTTATCTCCGGGCCACATGAGGCTCGTGCATGATGTTTTGAAAGAAGTGAAAGAGAAAGAGTTGACGGACCGGTTGATACTGGTGGGAGGAACCATCCCCCGTGAGGATATCGAGCCTCTTAAAGAAGCGGGAGTGGATGAAATATTCCTTCCCGGTACGCCTCTCGATGAAATAGCGGCTTACGTGAAGGAGAACGGCGACAGCAAGCGGGGCGCGGTCTGAGAGCGTCCGTCCCGACAAGAAAGAATCTCCCCATGAAGAGTGATGCTATAGACACAGAAGATATGTGCGGGAATTAACGCTAAAAGCTGTCCGCGTAAGTGTAAGACATTTGCCGTCCAATCTGGCAAAAAACTCTTTCCCCCCAAGCAGCTATGGATAAAAAGTATACTCGCCTGAACTTAGCAGAAAAATAGGGTGGAGGACCAATATGAAAATCCTTCTTGTCGAGGATGATGAAAGAACCGCAAAATTCATCATGAATGGTCTGAAACAGGCGGGGTTTGTCGTGGAACATGCCTCCAACGGCGAAGAGGGGCTTGACCGTGCTTTAATCGAATCCTATGATGCGGCTGTGGTTGATATCATGCTGCCCAAGCTGGACGGTCTGAGTCTCATCGACAAACTTCGCGAAAGGAAGGTCATGACTCCGGTAATCGTCCTCAGCGCCAAGAGCTCGGTGGATGACCGTATTAAGGGCCTTCAAGCCGGCGGAGATGACTATCTGGTCAAACCTTTTTCATTCTCCGAGTTACTGGCTCGCATCCAGGCCTTGATTCGCAGGGCCACTGCAGTCGCTGAACCGACAAGCTTAACGGTAGGTGATCTGTCGATGGACCTGATAAGGCGAAAAGTTTCCCGAAGGGAAAATGAGATTGAGCTGCAACCCCGTGAGTTCGCCCTTCTCGAATATCTCATGCGCAATGCCGGAAGAGTCGTATCCAAGACGATGATCATGGAGCACGTTTGGGATTACAATTTCGATCCTCAGACCAACGTCGTTGAGGCGCGAATCAGCCGATTGCGTGAAAAGATCGACCGCCCCTTTGATGGCAAGCTGATTCACACTATCCGTGGGGTAGGTTATGTGCTCGAAGAGAAAGAGTAATATATTTCGCACAGTCACCTTCCGCCTTACTTTTCATTATGCACTTCTATTTTCCGCTATCACCCTGGCAGCTTTTATCTTGATTTACGTCATGATGACCGTGAGCCTCCGCCAGCGAGTGGATGATGATTTGCTCGATAGTGTAAAGGAATTCGAAGAGTTATACAGTACGCAGGGCATTGCGGCGCTAAGGGCCGAATTTGGACGCGAAGCAGAGTCACAAGGGTTCGATAGGGTGTTTTTCAGGCTGCTGTCTCCTGACCGGAAGGTGTATGCCGCCTCCGATCTAAATGCATGGAGGGGACTTGGTTACCACCCGAAAGTGTTAGCAGGATTGTCAGGAGATGAAAAAGTATTCAGAACGGTTTCTGTACCGGGCCATAGCAGTAAAGTACGTGTGATTTACAAAAGAACGAAGGACGGCAATATCATCCATACCGGTTATTCGCTCGAAGATAACGAAAGACTGATGGAGAGATATCGGGAGATTTTCGGAACCGCCATTGTGGTGATGCTGATATATGGCGGGCTGGTGGGCTGGTTTATGGCCAGGCGGGCAATGTCGGGGGTTGAGCGGGTCGCCAATATGGCTATTCGTATCGGCAAAGGCGACCTGGATCTCCGTGTCCCGCTGGGAAACGAGGGTGAAGAGATCGATGACCTTGCGAGAGCCTTCAATGAAATGGCAGAGCGGATTCAAGCGCTTCTATGGGAATTAAAGGAAGTAACGAACAATATTGCCCACGACCTGCGCAGCCCTTTGACCAGAATCCGGGGAATAGCTGAAGCGACTTCAACCGGTGAGCACAGCACCGATGAATATCAGGAAGTGGTGAGGATGGTCGTTGAAGAGAGCGACCGCCTGGTGGGGATGATCAACACCATGTTGGCCATAGCAGAGGCGGAGTCGGGTATGGCCGAATTGTCCAAAGAAGCTGTAGATGTGTCGGAAATAGTTAACAATGCGTATGAATTATTCTTACCAACTGCTGAGGATAAGGGCCTCCATCTTGCCGTTGATATCCCGCCAGAACCTTTAATAATCCCTGGCGATATTTCCCGCCTGCAGCGTATAATAGCCAACCTTCTGGATAACGCCATCAAGTATACTCCTGCCGGGGGAAAAGTTATCATTTCGGCTGAGGGAACCCAAACGCAGGTGGTGGTTTCGATTATAGATTCAGGTGTGGGCATAGATGAGCAAGACTTGCCTCGCATTTTTGACAGGTTCTATCGCGGTGACCAGAGCCGCTCTACGTTCGGAAACGGTCTGGGGCTCAGCCTGGTTCGGGCACTGGTCCAGGCGCACAGAGGCGAAATCAACGTAAAAAGCTCCCCTGGCGAGGGGAGCACATTCACCGTTCTTCTCCCCCGCATAACCTCCCTCCAACAAGGTCAATCATTACATTAGCAAACGGTAATCTTCCGACCAGCTTCCGGTGAACAAGACATTTTATATTTAGAGATGAAATAGGAGAACTTGTCCGAAACTCACGGCGGTTTTGACAATAAGCTATCCATACAGAATTGAAGGATACCTTTATGTCTTGTCTCAGGCTCAGTTTTGGATTCATTTACACACGGTTGCAACTAATACCTGCAATACTCTCCAGGAGGTTTTTCCATTTCAATTTAAGGTGGAGCTTCTGCTGCCTGTTTGTGGTGGCGCTGCTGAGCGGGTGCGCCACATATCATCCCGTGTCATTGACGCCTGATGTTGTGGGAAAAAGGCTTACTCCGCCGGCCATGCAGGAAATCCGAATCCTTGCGGACAAGATCGAGCATCCCATCTTAAAACCGGTCGACTTTGACGCCCGGGACGGCTTTTCTCCTGATGAAGCGGCGGTTCTGGCGGTCGTGGCAAACCCTACCCTGAGAGCTATCCGCGATAGAAAGGGAATCGCTTCGGCGCAGGTACTGCAGGCGGGGATACTCCCCAATCCCCGACTCTCTTATAGCTTTGATAACCCCATAGGAGGCGCCAAATCCGGGACCGTCAATGCTTCGGGCTTCGGGCTGAGTCTGGATGTCGCTTCCCTTATCACTCGCTCTGCCGGCCTTGATGCTGCACGTGCCGACGCCGCTTCTGTAGATCTCGAAACAGCCTGGCAGGAATGGCAGGTAGCCGAGGCGGCAAAAATGCACGTTTACCGGCTGGTAATCGCCGGGGGAAAACTTGAATTGGCGAAACAGGTGGAGGACAACCGCCGTAAAGCTGTCGATTCGATACGGCAAGGGGTCGAGATGGGTGAAAAGACCATCCTGGAGCTGACTACTGCAAACGGTGCATGGGAGGAGGCCAAATTCGCTGCGCTTTCTGCAAAGCAGGAGGTGGAAAGCGAGCGCCTGGCGCTTAACCGGGCTCTCGGGTTTCCTGCAGATACGACCCTTCCACTTGAACAGGACATCGAAATCCCTTCCTGGGAAGATATCCCCTCCAGGGAGGAAGCCATCGACGGCATAGAAGATAGGCGCCTCGATCTCATGGCGCTCAGGATGGGATATGAGAGCCAGGAGGCGAAGGTGAGGAAGGCGATAAAGTCACAGTTTCCCAGGATCAGCATCGGGCCGACGGTGGCGAGAGATACGGACAACCTGACTACGGCTGGATTCGGGGTGTCCATAAGCCTTCCCATCTTCGATCATAATCAGGGGCGTATTGCAGCCGAGAGGGCTACGAGGCAGCAACTCCTCGATGAATATCTGGCCCGATTGTTCGAGGCCCGTGCCGATGTTTCGCGTATCCTTGCTGAGATATCCGGCGCCAGAGAGCGCCTCAAGGCCGTTGATGAATCCATCTCAACAAAAAAAGAGTTGGTTCAAGTTTATAAGGAAGCGGCGCAGGAGAATACCATACCGGTTCTTAACTATTATCATGCGTTGAACGCCCTGGACACCAAGCGAGAGGAAAAGCTGAAGCTGAAGAGGGATATGGTGGACCTGGGCATAGCCTTTGAGATAGCCACCGGGCGGTATTTCACGCATCGCCATGTCAAAGGTTCTACATATGCTGAACCCCATAGCTCGGAGAGGAGATGAATGTCAGGATGAAAAAATTCGCTGTGGGTTTCTTCACCATTATCATAATCATCGCAGCAGGGTATGCCGCCTGGCGGTGGACATCGCTGCACGAGCACCGACGCCCCAGCCCGACAGTTCTGCCCCGAGCCAGCTTGATCGTGACGGGAAC
>CAYVLI010000032.1:11048-13387 GCA_964452105.1 uncultured Nitrospinota bacterium | reverse complement strand
TACGTGCCAATCTGCCCTTCTACAAACAGATCGCTCAAAAAGAATTTACACAAAAAACTTGACACTGCCTCATCTTTTGAAATCCCACTAGCTAACCTAAAATTCACTCTAGAAGCTGGCGGTGCCCCGATGGAGCATTTACCAACTATTATTCAAGACGTGAATAGGAATTTGACAAAGTCAATTATGGCTGCCCTCAACCCTGAAATCAACTACTATGTTTGCTTTGACCAACTCGATCTAGGTTTTTCTCCTGACGACACTAATTACAAGAATCGCTTGATTGGGCTTATACTTGCGGCCCGAGATTTGAGCAATCGAGCGCGTGATGCAGACAAGAAATTTTCAGTCTTAGTTTTCCTGCGGGACGATATCTACCAAACACTCCGATTTGAAGACAAGAATAAAGTTACGGAAGCATTCGCCACAAGAATAGAATGGGACACTGAGAGGACTGAGCGTACGTTAAAAGACCTTATGCAGAAACGATTTGCCTTAGTACTTAAGATTCCTGAAAAGGATGCATGGGAAAAGGTATTTGACGAGCAAGAACAAATGCCTGGAAGGCAAACGAAGTACCAACATATGCTCGACAGAACATTCCTTAGGCCACGTGATATGATCAAGTTTTGCAATGAAACACTTGATGCCTACAAAACACAGTCTGGAGAAGAACGAAGCACAATATTTAGCAATCGTGCTATTAACACAGCTCGTACTGAGTACTCCCAATATTTCTTGAACGAACTGGATGATGAAATATTCAAACAAATAAAAAACTATGAAGCCTACATTGATATTCTTAAGTCATTGGACAGCCTTCAATTCATAAAGAGCGATTTCGAGCAACTCTGTAAAGTCAGGGCCAAAATCCTACCAGAAGACTATGATTCCACATCAATTCTAAGTGAACTTTTCGAGTTTTCCTTGATCGCATACTATTCTCCTGGCGGCGGAGGTTACGGCGGGTCCGAATATGTGTGGCGTTACAAAGATTCTAGAGCACGCTTCAACGAATCTGCAACAAGTTTTCGAATCCATCCTGGGCTAAAAGAAGCTCTTGGTTTGAAAAAATTTACCAGATCAGGATAGGATGGCGTTTGACATATAACAATAGTAACAAGCTACCCTTTAAGAAGGGGGAGAAAAAAATGAAGGTCTATTACGATGATGAAGTCGATGCTCTGTATATAAAACTGGACGATGATTCACCTGAAGGAGTTAATATAGACACAACTGCCGAAGACAAGATAGTGGGTATAGAAATACTGAATGCCTCCAGGAAAATAGATTTAAACACGATACTATCTTACACCATTGAACTGGATAAAGATCTAATAACGAAAAAGACTTCTTAACAACTCATTCCAGCGTACGGCGGTTCCGCCGGAGGCTGATATCTAGACTTATATTCACTGGCACCCTGGAGGGATCATGAGGGAGGGAGCACCCCCCCCACGACGGATGTCGAGAAACTCCGGGGATGAGGCGGCGAAGCGTTTTGAGAAATGACCTGCCCTTTTCATCCCGAGGCAGAAGCAGAGTTTAACGGAACCCAAAAGAGGGCACGGCACGCCGTGCCCCTACTAAAAAACGCGCCGTTTGTCATTTTGTGTAGGGTCGCCCGGTAAAGGGCGGGTTATAAACCCCCCTACTATCGGGTGCGGAGACCCGCCAGCACAAAACTGCTTTTGTTAAAAACATTCCGCCCTTTGGGGCCGGACCACTATTCCATCTGCTCGAATATTTCGCGGGCGACCTTGATGCCCTCCACGGTCACGGGCATTCCGGCGTAAACTCCCACATGTATGATTATCTCCAGGATTTCTTCCCTGGTTATCCCCAGGTTCAAGGCGGCCTTTATATGTATGGCCAGCTCAGGCGCCCTGTTCAAGGCCGTCAAAACCGCCACGGTGCACATTGAGCGGCTCTTAAGCTCCAGGTTGGGCCGCGCCCAGATGCTGCCGAAGGGGTACTCCACGAGCATGCGGGCGAACTCCTTGTCCACGGCCTCGTAATTCTTGAGCCTGTCTATGCCCTCCTGTCCCCACAGAGCCTTCCTGACCTCCAGTCCCTTCTGGTAAGTCTCTTCGTCAGCCATGATCGCTCCTTCCTCCCATCGGATGATGACGAATTGTAACCCTCAGGCAGAATGCCCGAAAGATGTGTCAGCCGAAGACGTTGTATTCCCTGACCCTGAACTTTACACCCAGCTCCTCCTCCGCTATCCGCCGACATTCTTCAACATCTACCTCGCCGGGAACGGTGACGACAGACACCGAAACATCGGGGATTTGCTCTCTGGCCTTTAGAATGAAATCCTTGACCCCTTCGTAGGC
>CAYVLI010000032.1:8511-10948 GCA_964452105.1 uncultured Nitrospinota bacterium | reverse complement strand
CTCCGGGCTAACTCCTTTATGACGTCCAGCCGGAGCGTGGGCTCGCCGTAGCCGCAGAAGACCACCTCGTCGAAACCACCTCCAGCCTCCTCTACGGCCTTCCACAGCTCTTCCGCGGTGGGATCTTCCTTGAGCCGCAGGTTGTGTCCCTTGACGTAATCGGTGAAAAAGCGCATGCAGAAGGAGCAGTGGTTGGTGCACTGATTTGTTACGTTCAGGTAGAGGGAGTTGCGGATTCTGTAAGTGAGCTGACCCTCGGTCTCTATCTCCCCCACGCCCAGCAGCCGATGCGCGTTCAGGGTGGTAATCCTTGCCACGTCCTCGGTGGTAAGACCCTTCAACTCAGCCAGCTTCCGGGCCACGTGGCGAACATGAGCGGGTTCGTTCCTCTTCCCTCTCACCGCCTGGGGAGCGAGATAAGGGCAATCGGTCTCCACCACGATGTGGTCCAGATGCAAGGAAGAAGCCACCGACTGCAGCTTCCGGGAATTCGGGTAGGTGAGAGGGCCGGCGAAGGATACCAGCAGCCTCATCCTGATGCACTTTTCGGCCATGGCCATGTCGCCTGAGAAGCAGTGCATGATGCCGCCAACACTTGCCGCCTCTTCTTCTTCCAGGATGCGCATGGAATCCTCATGGGCCTGGCGGCTGTGGACGATGATGGGAAGCTGCACCTCCCGGGCCATGCGTATCTGTTCCCTGAACACCTCTTTCTGCTTCTCCCTGGGAGCGTAGTCCCTGTAAAAGTCGAGGCCCATCTCGCCCACGGCTATCACCCGCGGGTGCTCGGTGAGTTTCCTTATGGCTTCTAAGGCAGCGGCATCGGCTTCGCCGGCGTCGTGGGGATGTATCCCAACGGCAGCGTAAACGCACTCATATCTATCGGCCAGCTTTACCGCCGCCTCGCTGGCCTCCAGGGTCGAGCCGACGGTTATTATGGTGCTCACTCCGTTTTCACGGGCGCGCCTCACCACTTCATCCTGCTCGTCCTTGAAGGCGTCCATCTCAAGATGTGCGTGTGTATCTGTGAGCATCTTCTTTAACGTTATGGGGGAACCCTTTCTGTAGAAAGTGTCCCCCCACACCCCTCCCAAAGACTTTTACATCAGCGCACCTTGGCTCCGGGAGCGATGTCGCCGGCCATGGTGACCAGGACTATATTGTCGTCTCCCCCTGCTGCCAGCAGCATGCCCTGGGATTCTATTCCCCTTATGGTGGCCGGTTTGAGGTTGGCCACCACCACCACCTTCCTGTTCACCAGGTCTTCGGGGCTGTAGCATTCCGCTATTCCCGCCACCAGGGTCCTCTCTTCGGCGCCTATATCTACCCTGAGTTTAATGAGCTTCTTTGCTTTCTCCACCTTCTCGGCGGATTTGACCAGTCCCACCCTTAAATCTACCTTCTGAAACTCTTCGATTGATATAAGCCCGGGTGTTTTTGTTTCCACTGCTTCTTTCTCCACTTTTTTTTCCGCTTTAACGGATATATCTTTGTCTCGTTCCTCTTCTATTCTGGGGAATATCTGCCGGCCGGGGTTAACCCTGGAGCCTGCAGACAACAGACCCCACCTGCCGGCTTCGGATAGTTTCTGACGGTGCAGCTCTCCTTCGATCCCCAACTGTCGCCACATCTCTTCCGCCGATTGAGGCATGTAGGGACAAACCAGGAGGCTGACCACCCTCATAGCCTCCAGGGCGTTATAGAGAACCGTACCCAGCCTGTCTCTGCTCTCTTTCTTCTTCGCCAGTGCCCAGGGGCTGGTCTCATCTATATACTTGTTTATAGCGCCCACCAGTTCCCAGAGGGATCTGAGCGCACGGTCGAAAGCCAGTTGGTCCATCAGCGAATCCACTTCCCGGAGGGTGCTGAAAGTCTTGTCCTTGAGGGCCTGGTCCGGACCCTCTTCACCCGCCGGGCGCGGGACATTTCCACCACAATATCTTTTAACCATGGTCAGGACGCGGTTAAAGAGGTTCCCCAGGTCGTTGGCCAGGTCGCTGTTTATCCTGTGGATGAAGGCCTGATGAGAAAAGTCGCCATCAATTCCGAAGGGGACCTCCCGGAGCAAAAAGTATCTCAGAGGGTCAGCGCCATATTCGTCTATGAGGCGGTTAGGCTCGACCACATTAGCCAGGGACTTTGACATCTTCTTGCCCTCGACCGTCCACCATCCGTGCCCGAAAACTTTCCCGGGCACGGGCAACCCCGCCGACATCAGGAATGTCGGCCAGTAAACGGCATGAAAACGCAGTATATCTTTCCCTATGAGGTGCACGTCCGCGGGCCAGAACTTATCGAACTTCTCGCTATTCTCGCCGTAACCCAGGGCGGATATGTAGTTCACCAGAGCATCGAACCAGACGTAGATTATATGCCCCGGGTCCACGGGCACCTTGATTCCCCACTTAAAGGTGGTCCTGCTTATGCTTAAATCTCG
>CAYVLI010000032.1:0-8411 GCA_964452105.1 uncultured Nitrospinota bacterium | reverse complement strand
CCACGGGCACCTTGATTCCCCACTTAAAGGTGGTCCTGCTTATGCTTAAATCTCGGAGGCCGCTCTTCACGAAGCTCACTATCTCGTTTCTGCGGGTCGCCGGGTTTATGAAATCCGGGTTTTCCTCTATATGTTTGAGCAGCCTGTCCTGGTATCTGGACATCCTGAAGAAATAGCTCTTCTCCTTGACCACCTCGGTGGGCCGCCCGCAGTCCGGGCAATGGCGGTCGGGGGCCTGGATTTCGGTCCAGAACGTCTCGCAGGGGACGCAGTAGAGTCCTTCGTACTCCCCAAGATATATATCACCGTTATCGTAAACTCTCCGGAAAAACGCCTGCACAGCCTCTTTATGCCTGAGTTGTGTGGTGCGGATGAAATCGTCGTTTGAGATATTGAGCCTCCGCCATAGGTCTTTGAACCTTTTTACGACCCTATCCGCAAGCTGTTGAGGGGTCTCCCCCTGTTGCCCGGCGGTCCGCTCAACTTTTTGCCCGTGTTCGTCACTTCCGGTAAGGAAGAACACACTCTTTCCGGTCAGCCTCTTATAACGTGCGATGACGTCGGCTGCGATCGTAGTATATGCATGGCCTATATGAGGTACATCGTTAACGTAATAAATAGGCGTGGTAACGTAGAATGTATCGTTAGTCATCTAATCCTCGGCGGCTTTTCGATCGGCGCTGTTATTGTCTCGTCGGGTTCGCGGTTGTTTTATGGATTCGCTGCAACTGACTTCTATTCTCCTGCCGTCTTCAAGCTCCATAACAGCCTTTTCTTTCAAAAGGTATATCTTCACCACCACTCCTTTACCCTCCTTGGTGGACATAGAGTCACCCGGGCGGGGCAGCTCTCCTTTGAGCTTTTTGTAACATTGGTGCTCAAAGGATAGACAACACATCAGGCGGCCGCAGATCCCGGATATCTTGCTCGGGTTAAGCGGAAGGTCCTGGTCTTTTGCCATTCTTATGGTGACCGGCTCGAAATTATTCATGAACGTCGCGCAGCAAAGCTTCCTTCCGCAGGGGCCTATCCCGCCGAGCATCTTGGCCTCGTCGCGAACGCCTATCTGCCGCATCTCGATGCGCGTCTTGAATTTTTGCGCCAGGTCCTTAACCAGCCCCCTGAAATCCACCCTTCCATCCGAGGTAAAGTAGAATATCGCCTTGTGATGATGATCTAGGAATTCCACGGAGACCAGCTTCATTTTCAGCCCTCTATGGGCCACCCTGGAGAGGCAGAAGTCGTAGGCCTCCTTTTCCGTGGCTTTTTTATTGCTTATGGCTACCTCGTCAGCATCGCCGGTTAGCCTGACTACTTTTCTCAAAGGCTGCTTCAGCTTATAGATGGGCATAAGCTTCGGTTTTTCCGCAACCTTCCCGTAAACCACTCCCTTTTCTGATTCGACTACGCATTCATCGCCCACTTTCAGGTTAACGTTGGTTGTCAGGTAATCATAAACTTTGGCTTTATTCCCGAATTTTATGCCCACCACCAAGGCTTTAGACATCTCGGCATCGGACGGTTGTTCGCTCATTACTATATCCCCGCCTCCTTAACGGCATTCTTTACAGATTCCCGCACTTCATCTATCGCTCTCGATGCATCTACAATGCGAAACCTGCCTGGTTCCTGTTTTGCCATTTCCATGTAACCTTTCCTGACTCTGTCATGAAAGTCGAGGCTCTCCATGTGAAAGCGACACTCCCGGGACTCTTGCTCCCTTTTCCCGTGTCTCTCTAACCCGACTCTGACATCACAGTCCAGCACTATGGTCAGGTCGGGTTTTATATCCGATGAGGCAAGTTTATTCAGTTTTTTAAGCATATCGAGGTCCAGTCCCCTGCCGTAACCTTGATAGACGATGGTGGAGTCCGTGAACCTGTCGCTGAGCACTATCATACCCTCTTCGATGGCCGGCCGGATTATTTCCTCGACGTGTTGTGCCCTGTCGGATAGGAAAAGGAACAACTCGGCAAAGGGGGAAATCCTCATCCCGGCTGATTCCTTCAGAATCCGCCTCAACTCTTTCCCCAGCACAGAACCTCCCGGTTCCGCAGTGGTGAGAACCTTCTTGTTGTCCGCTCTGAGGGCGGCGGCCAGAAGACTTGTCTGAGTGCTCTTCCCGCAACCCTCTACTCCTTCCAGGGTAATAAAACTCCCTCTTTCCATATCGTGTCTCATCCGCAGATGCGCCTTCCAAGGCCCTTTTCCTGATTTTGCCTGCTCTTAGCATAGCATAACACACGCTCAAGCGGTTTGCATCCCTATTTACTATACGTCTATTATCCCTCACGGGCATCATCTCCGGTTAAGCCGGCCAGGCCTTCTATCATCGTCTTGTAATGGCTACCCTGCCAGAATATGCGCTTGCACCGGGGGCACTGTGAAAACTTCGTATGCTGAACATATATGTACTCGGGAACCTCCCCTTCGACGTGAGCCTTGCTTATGCGTTTGATGGGTACGTTGCAGCATGAACATAGACTCAGAGATTTATCGCCGGGGGACAAGTTGTAGCGGCGGGACACCTCCTTCAGCTGTTCTTTCGGATAATCACTTCGTATGAAAAGGTTTGGAGGCAGCTTTTTTCGAGAGAGCAGCCTGGTGTCCCTGCTGAGGAGGACTCTCTCCTCCGCCTTCGCCATCCTTATAAGCTCGCGTTTGTCCCTTCCTCTGAAATAGAGGGTATCGTAACCCATTATCCTCAACCACCTGGCCAGCTTACCCAGCATGGCGTCGGCAATAAACCTGAGCTCAGAAGACAACGCTAATACCTCCCGTATCTCTACCGTCTAAAATTTATCCTTCGAACTTAACGTCACAATAATGAATAGTCACTCATCGTCGATACTGCAAACTTGCCTGAACATCTTTGGGCAGGAAAATTAGTAATGAGTATTGAATCCTCGAACCCTTTAGTCCTTGACAAAAGGCTATATTCTAATTAACTTATTAACTTAAAAGGTGGGAAATTTGAATTGCGGGCAAGTCGTAATTGCCTGTTTTAGTTGAGCAAACTCAACCGTATATCTATTTGTTCCCGGTCTTGTGCAGACCATAGCCCTCTTCTTCAAGGAGTCGGTGGTCAGAAGTCTTCTCTTGCCGGGTGACGCCCATGGTCGCTACGGGTATCGGGAAATGGCGGTTTAAAACTAAGCCACACCTCCTTATTGGAGTGGGAGGAGAGCGGGATGCTGAATCTTCCGTTGGGTGAGAGGAGCCTGAATGTTTTAAAGTTAATTATTCAGTTCTATATAGCCACGGCAGAGCCTGTGGGCTCCAGGACGGTATCCAAAAGGTCCATCTTCAACCTCAGTTCCGCCACCATAAGAAATATTATGGCGGACCTTGAAGAGATGGGCCTGGTCAGTCAGCCACATACCTCAGCCGGCCGGGTGCCGACCGATCTCGGTTATCGGTTATATGTGGATGCTCTCGGGCAACTTCCTTCCCTCACGATAGAAGAAAAAAAGCAAATAGAAAATGCCTACAGCGAAGACGCCGGGTCGGGGGACCCTTACGAGATAACCACACGTTTGCTCTCCTCCCTGTGCCCCCATGCGGGCGTAGTTCTTTTGCCCGGCCTGTCAAACGCAATCATCGATCACATCCAGTTTATCAGGTGCAGAAGCAAAAATGTACTCGTGGTGTTCATAACCAGAGACGGCCTGTACCATGAGAAGTTGGTGGAACTCGAAGAAGACATAACTCAGGAACGCCTCCAAACCATGAGCGGCTACCTGAATGCGGAGTTCGGGGGGCTCACCTTAAGAGAAATGCGACATAGAATCTTGGGGAGGATGACCAAAGATAAGGAACAGTATGACAGCATCCTGAGAAAGGCGATGGAGGTGGGCCAGAAGGCTCTGGAAAATAACGACAACGACAGTGAACTCGTATTAGGGGGTACTACCAATATTTTCAACTATCCAGAACTGGCAACCAATCTGGGCAAGATGCGAAACATCTTCAAGGCGTTTGAGGAAAAGAGCGAACTGATCGAGATTCTGGATAAATGTTTCAATGAAGAGAGCACGAGCGTTTTTATAGGTTCAGAGTGTCAGGTCAAGGAGATGCAGGATTTCAGCTTCGTCATCCATCCGTACAAATCGGGTCACATCAACCTGGGCGCCCTTGGTGTATTCGGCCCCAAGAGGATGGAATATCCCAGGGTAATGGCTATAGTTGACCATATGGCTGAAGTTATGAGCCGGGTGCTCTCGACCTGAACAATATGCCCGTCATAAGTATCCCCCCCAAGGCAAAAGTATGCGGCGGAGGCATATCCATGAAGGTACCCATCGGGGGCGCAAAAGATGTAAAAAAAGAGAATTTGCCCGCCGGAGATGAAAAGAACAAAGAAAAGAGTCAGGAAGAATTACCCACGAGCGGTTCATCTGGAGATATAAGCATGGACGACCCTGCTGAACTGGCAAAATTATTGAAAGAAAAGACTCAGGAGGCCGAATCTTACTACGACAGGCTATTGAGGCTTCAAGCAGACTACGAAAACTATAAAAAACGTACACAAAAAGAAAAAGCCGAGCAGGCAAAATATGCCAACGAAGAGCTCATCACAAAGCTTTTCGTTGTTCTCGATGACTTTGATAGGGCTATGGCCTCGGCCAGAAATGACGGAGCAGACAGCAGGATATTAGAGGGTATAGAACTAATATGGGACAAACTCAGGGATATTCTGGATAAAGCCGGGCTCGAAGAAATTCAGACGGTGGGCCAGGAGTTTGATCCAAATTATCATGAAGCAGTGATGACTGCGCCGGCAAAAGAGAACGAAAATAATATGGTAGTAGAAGAATTGCAGAAAGGTTACGTCCTGTCAGGAAAAGTGATCAGACCCGCAAAAGTGGTAGTAGCAATTAGAGGCGAAGGTAGAGGTTGAGGATTCACGCTTTGAACCGAAGAGATTATTACGAAATACTGGGGGTATCACGTACCGCCTCACCAGACGACGTTAAGAAGGCTTATCACCAGAAGGCCCATCAATATCATCCCGATAAAAACCCTGGTGATGCTTCCGCTGAGGACAGGTTCAAAGAGATCAACGAAGCCTACGAAATTCTCGGAGACCCGCAGAAAAGGTCAGAATACGACCGCTATGGGCGCCGGCGGGAGGCTGGCAACTATGCCAGCCGCACCTACACCACGGATTTCGGAGATATATTCGGGGACATATTTGAGGACGTTTTCGGGTGGCGCCGAACGACCGCCAGGGCTCCGCAAAGGGGTAGCAACCTGAGGTATAACCTGGAAATTTCCCTGGAGGAAGCCGTTCTGGGGTCCCAGGCAAAGATAAAAGTCCCCCGTATTGAAGTCTGCTCGGAGTGTAGAGGGACGGGCGCCCGGGGTGGGAAAGGTTCTAATATATGCCCGACATGCAGAGGAAGTGGAAGGGTCAAGTACGGACAGGGCTTCTTCGGAGTGGATGCAGAGTGTAACACCTGTCAGGGACAGGGCGTTCTTATTAAGAACCATTGTCAAAAGTGCAAGGGGGAGGGTTTTACAAAAGCTGAGAAGTTGATCCTCGTCAAGATTCCCTCCGGTGTGTCCAATGGGACGAGGCTAAAGCTCTCCGATGAGGGCGATGCCGGGAAATATGGGGGGGGGAGCGGTGACCTTTTTGTGGTGATAAATATCAAACCTCATCCCCTTTTTGAGCGCAAGGATGATGATCTTTTCTGCCAGGTGCAAATAAGTTTCGCTCAAGCAGCTTTGGGAGGAGAAGTGGAAATACCCACCATCGAAGGCACTTCGAGGATTAAGCTGCCAGCGGGCACCCAATCGGGCAGGATTTTCAGAATGAAGGGGAAAGGCATCCCCCGGTTGGGCGAACATGGAAGGGGCGATCAACTGGTCAAAGTACTCATAGAGGTGCCCACTCATTTGAGCAAAGAGCAGATAAGGTTGCTGGAAGAATTCGCCGCCCTGGACGGTAAAAATTTGACCGGAGAGCATAAAGGCCTCCTGGATAAGATAAAGCATTTTATCATCGATTGACAGCCTTGAAGATTTAGAATGGCCCTTAAAACTATTTCCTTCCGAAGCCATGTCCCGTCACCGCACAAGATTTTTCATTGATTCCTCCCATGTAAATGACCACCGGGCGGTTATTTCCGGGTCTGATGCCATACATATAGTCAAAGTACTCAGGCTGAAGACCGGCGATGTCGTACGTGTGGTATGCGGCGGCATAAGTCACATGGCTCGAATAGATAAAGCCTCCCCTGATGCCGTAGAGTGTTTGCTTTTGAAAGATGAAGCGGGCCGGCGGATAGGCAGGGTAAAGGTTACGTTGGCCCAGGCTCTCCCCAAAGGGAAGTCCATGGATCAAATCGTTCGGAAGTCCACCGAACTGGGTGCGGCAAAGGTGGTCCCTCTGGAGACGGAAAGATGCGTCAGCCGCCTCAGGAGTGATAAAGCGGAGCAGAGGCTCCAACGATGGCGTAAGATAGCAGCGGAGGCGGCAAAACAGTGTTCACGAATGACTATCCCCGAAATAACTGCTGTGCAAACCCTGCCGGAGTTCCTCCTTAACTGCACAGATACAGGCCTCAAACTCATGCTCTATGAGGAAGAAGAAAAGATCGGCTTAAGGCATATACTGCCGGGCAATAAAAACGCTGATACGGTGAACGTGCTGGTGGGGGCAGAAGGCGGGTTTTCACCGAAGGAGGTGGAGAGCGCCAGGCGGAACGGTTATACGACTGTTTCCATGGGGCCTCGTATCCTGCGGACGGATACCGCTTCGCTGGCCCTGCTCTCCGTACTTATGTACGAACTGGAGGAGATGGAACCCTGATTCACTTTTAATCTACGGTAGTATAACCCTCCCGCACAACCGATTTCTTGACAGTTAACAGCCCCTCATGGTAACTTTGCCTCGATGGCGGCAAAATCTTTTCCGACATTACGACTCACATTAAAGGTCTTGTAAATGGCGAAGATAGGCAGAGCAATTTTGAGCGTTTCAGACAAAAAAGGCCTCCTCGAGCTGGCTCAAAAACTGAGCAGTCTGGGCGTAGAGATAATTTCCACCGGTGGGACGGCCGGACATCTCGAGGAAGGTGGCATAGAGGTCCTCAAAGTATCTCGGTTAACAGATTTCCCTGAGATAATGGAAGGCAGGGTCAAGACTCTTCACCCAAAAATATACGGCGGGATACTGGGGCGGATGGATAACCCCATCGACCGCGAGGCCATGGAATCCCACGATATACAACCCATCGATATGGTGGTGGTCAACCTCTATCCCTTCGAACAGACGGTTGCCGGAGGCGGCATAGGGAGGGATGAAGCGCTTGAAAAAATAGATATCGGCGGTCCATGTATGCTGCGGGCTGCGGCTAAAAACTATACGAGGGTGGCTGTGCTCTGCGACCCTGAGGATTATCGGAAAGTAGCAGCCGAGCTGGATTCATCGGGAGGAGAGCTCTCCCTGGAGACTCGCCTTTATCTGGCCGCCAAGGTTTTCCGGTGCACCGCCCATTACGATTCCATCATAGCTTCTTTTCTGTCGAGTCTGGGGAATGCTGAATCATCGGAACTTCCCGGATATTTAAATATCAGCCTTGGAAAAGTGCAGGAACTTAGATACGGCGAAAACCCCCATCAGAAGGCGGCCCTGTACCGGGAATTTCCCATGCCCGCCGGGGCGTTATTGGGCGCTGAACAGCTTCACGGCAAAGAACTCTCATACAATAACATACTGGACCTGGATGCCGCCCTCACAGGCGTCAATCACTTCGAGGAGCCAGCCGCTGTCGTCATCAAACATACCAACCCCTGCGGAGCGGCCACGGCGGGAGAGCTCTGCAGGGCCTATGTCATGGCCAGGGAGACAGACCCGGACTCCGCTTTCGGAAGCGTGGTGGGCCTCAACCGTATAGTCGATGAGGAGACGGCCGAAGAGATAGCCTCCACCTTCGTAGAAGCGGTGATCGCCCCCGGGTTTTCACCGCAGGCCTTGAACAAGCTCACTACAAAGAAAAACATCCGTTTGATGGAGATGAAACAGGATGCTCCGGCGGCCTACGCCGCACCTTTACACGGCATGACTTACAGGAAAGTGAGCGGCGGCCTGTTGATGCAGGAAGAGGACAAATTTTCACTCGACCCCTCCAGTCTGAAAGTGGTAACCGAACGGAAGCCCACGGAAACTGAAATGCGAAGTCTTATCTTCGCCTGGAAGGTGGTCAAGATCGTCAAGTCCAACGCAATAGTTTATACAACCGAAAACCAGACCGTGGGGATAGGAGCCGGTCAGATGAGCAGAGTCGATTCATCGCGCCTTGCGGTGATGAAGGCGCGACGCTCGCTTAAAGGGACGGTGCTGGCCTCCGACGCTTTCTTCCCTTTCAGGGACGGTGTGGACGTTGCCGCCGAAGCGGGCGCTA